>NZ_JBFBCE010000087.1:0-41060 GCF_040689595.1 Streptosporangium sp. NPDC051023
CCGCGCCATGCCCCACCTTCTACCACACGACTCGCCAAAAATCGAACTTGTGTTCGATTTCGTGGTGATATGCCGTGTTTCCTCCCCTGCCTGAAGGCAGGGGTCTCCACACTCAAGGAAGTCTGATGATCCTGTCCTCGCGGTGCACGGCGACGTGGACGGTGAGCTCGTCACGGTAACCCCGGCCGTGCACGATCGCGTTCGTGACCAATTCCGAGGTCAGCAATTCCGCGACCTCTCGGATTTCCCCGGGAACTCCCCAGTCGCAGGCGATGTCCCGCACGAATCTGCGGGTGCTCGCGACGCATTCCGGTTTGTACGGAATCGTTTTCTCGCCCAGTACGGAAATCGGATTCTCCGTGGCGAGGAGTTGCCTCACCGTGAGCGCCGTCTTCAGGTCGGTGTCGATTGCCATGGGCCGCTCCTTTTTTCACTCCGTCCCCGTGCCAGAATGCCGTGGAGCCGCTACGCTAAGTAGGCAAACGGCTACCACGAGGGAATTTGGCGGCCGGTCCCCCCGCATTGAATTCCGGCAGGAGAGGGCAAGATGGGAGATCCAAACGCGCCACAGGCCATATGGGGCAGGGAGCTGCGCCACCACCGGCGGATCGCCGGGCTCACCCAGGCGCAGTTCGCGGCGAGGGTCCACTTCAGCGAGAGCCTGGTGAGCGGCGTGGAGACAGGTCAGCTCCCCGCGAGCCCCGACTTCGCCCGCGCCGCCGACACCGCCCTCGACACGGGCGGCCTACTCCTTCGACTGCTCGACTGGAGGAAAGGCCAGGTGTTCCCCTCGTGGTTCGGCACCTGGCACGAGAAGGAGCAGGCCGCCGTGGCCTTGCGCACCTACCAGCCCCTGGTCGTCCCCGGCCTGCTCCAGAGCGAGGACTATGCCCGCGCCCTGCTGGGCGACGACGAGCAGGCCGTAACAGCGAGGATGCAGCGACAGGGCGTTCTCACCCGCGAGGACCCTCCATCCCCGACGCTGCGCTGCCTCATCGACGAGGCGGTCCTGCACCGTCCTGTCGGCGGCAAAAAGGTCATGCACGACCAGCTGCAAAAGCTAGTGTCGGTGGCCGACTCCATGATTAGCATTCAGGTGGTGCCGATGTCCGTCGTCCGTTTCGGACTCCTGGCCGGATTCGCCATCGCCACCTCGGAGAGCGGAACGGACATGGCATATTTCGAAACGGCGATTCGCGGCCTGACGACCGGCGACCCAGCGGAGGTTACGAAGGCCGTGCGGCTGTTCGAGGCCATTCGCACGGAGGCACTGCCGCAGAGCATGTCCATAGACCTCATCAAGAGAACGGCGGAAGAGCGATGGACCTGAGCAACCTGAAATGGCGGAAGTCCAGCCTCAGCGGGAACAACGGCGGTGACTGCGTCGAGGTCGCCGAGTTGGAGCACCCCGTCCAGCGCCCCGCCCACAAGCAGGACGCCACCCTCGCCCTCCGCGACAGCAAGGATCCCCACGGCCCCGTGCTCTTCTTCAACGACAGTGAATGGGCCGCCTTCCTCAACGGCGTCAAAGCCCACGAGTTCGATCACTGACGGCACCCTTCAGGCCCTGGATCCCACCACGAGGGATCCAGGGCCTGTTTCATGGATCTTCTCGCCGCCACGGTCGCCGGAGCCGGCTCACATAGACCTCACATCGGATTACTTCGATCCGTCGATGACCACCTACGATCGCATCTATGGGAGAGCCTCCACTCATGACCGACTCTGAGCTGTTCGAGGCGTTGCGGGCGCTGGCGAACCCGACGCGGTTGCGGCTGCTGTCGTGGTTGCGGGAGCCGGAGCGTCACTTCGCACTGGAGGGGGCGATCGCCGACCCGGTGGAGGTGGGGGTGTGCGTGACCCACATCCAGGCCAAGGTGGGGCTGGCGCAGTCGACCGTGTCGGCCTACCTGGCCGAACTGCAGCGGGCAGGTTTGGTGCGGGCCACACGTGTGGGCAAGTGGACTCACTACAAGCGCGATGAGCAGCGCATCGCTCAGTTTGTCGCCACGCTCGGGCTCACGCTGTAGAGCTGGCGGTGATCAGCCACGACGCTTCCAACTTGTGTCATATCGTGATTTTACGATATTTCTATATGTCTGATTGTCGGTAGACGTGAGGAGAAGTTTCATGGGCGGCATAGACGGCATCGGCCTGGGGACGTTCGGGATCTACACCTTCGACTTCGAGTACCAGCCGGCCGCGCAGATGCGCGAGTCGATCCAGGAACTGGAGGAGCAGGGGTGGCGGGCGTTCTGGATACCCGAACTTCTCGGGCGTGAGGCGCTCACGCACGCCGGTTATCTGCTGTCTTCCACCGAGCGGATGCACATCGTCAACGGCATCGCGCAGATCTGGTCGCGCGGGGCCAGATGGACCTACGGCGCCGCCCTGCTGCTGGCCGACGCCTATCCCGATCGACACGTGCTCGGGCTGGGATTCGGCGGAGAACCACACCCCGGGATCACCCCATTGACGGCCATGCGCACCTACCTGGACGAGATGGACCAGCTCGAGACGGTCAATCCCGCACCCAAGGCCGCGGTGCGTCGCATCTTGGCCGCCTACGGGCCCAAGATGCTCGAACTGGCTCGCGACCGCACCGCAGGCGCCCAGACCTACCACGTCAATGTGGCGCACACCGCCCAGGCACGGGACATCCTTGGCCCGGACGCGTTCCTGGCCGTCGAACATCCGGTGCTGTTCGAGTCCGACCCCGGCAAGGCCCGCGCCATCGCGCGCGAGCACCTGAATCCCTATCTGAACACTCCGTACAACGTGGCGAAGTTCCGGCGGCTGGGCTACACGGAGGAGGAGATCGGCGGCGGCGGCAGCGACCGCCTCGTCGACGACCTGGTGTTCTGGGGCGACCTGGACACCATCGTCGGCAAACTCCACACCCACATCACGGCCGGCGCCGACCACGTCGCCGTGCAGGTGATCGGAGTCGAGCCAGGCCAGACGGCGATGCCCTACTGGCGTGAACTCGCCGGCGCGCTGTCGCCCCAGCACGTCACCACCTGAATCGAACCGTCGGACAGGCCTCAGTGCCATGACCGGGAACCTTCACCGGGTCGTGCGCCGTTCGGGGGTGACGGACACGCCCATGCCGGCGCTCGCCGTACCGAGAACAGCACTGACCCGGTGAAGGTATGTGGTCACGGCATCAGGGCAGCAGGCCTGTGACGCTCTCGATCCAGGTGCGGTGGGCGGCCACGTCGGTGTAGACGCCCTTGCCGTCCCGGCAGAAGATGTCGTTCATCCGGCTGAACGCGCCGATCAGCCGCCAGGTGCCGAAACTCGGCACCAGCAGCGGCCCGCCGGAGTCACCGCGGCAGGGTCCCGCCTGGGTGTCCGGGTTGCCGGTGCAGATCTCGGTGGCCGGGTCGATCGGGTTGCCGGGGTTGTCGCAGGCGCTCGCGGGCCGGACCGCCGAGTCGAGTCGCTGGAGCACGTCGGGCGGGTTGCAGAACGACTGCCACGGGACCGTGCATCCCCAGCCGATGAGCCTGGTCGGGCCTCCCTCGGCCGGGCGGGTGCCGATCCGGACCGGTGCGTTGAACACCACCTGGTCGAGCTTGAGCAGCGCCAGATCATGCGCCTCCGGTGCGCCACCCGGGTACAGGACGATCTGGTCGACTCCCCGTTCCTGCCCGCCGGTCTGCCAGCGCAGAGAGCCGATCCGCAGTTTGAGCTCTTCGGGGGTGTGGTTGACGACGCAGTGCAACGCGGTGACGACCCACGACGGCGAGATGAGGCTGCCGCCGCAGAAATGCGTCTCCGCGTCCTGGATCGAAACCATGAACGAGTAGGCACGCGTCGCCTCCACCCCTCCGATGATGGCGGGGGATACGGTGCCTTCAGTGTTCGATGGGCCGGGGTCGGCCTGTGCCGACGGAGCACCGGTCAGGGCAAGGACGAGCGCCACACCCAAGATGGTCATGATCGACTGTAATCGGCGCATGCTGTCACTCCTTTTGTGCCGAGTAGTGGCGAGAACGGATCGAACGAGCGCGCGGCGCACACCGATCGGTCCGAGCCCGGAGGTCTTCACAACGAAGATCACTCGATGTCAATTCTTTGATCATCTTTGTGGCGAGTGATCATCCAATCGGTATCGTCTCGGCCAACAGCACGTGAATCGATCACTCCTCCCGCCGCCACGGCCGAACAGCCGCGCGGGGCGCCCCGGCGTAAGAGCCGTCGATCGGCTACCCCGCGACCAGGACGCCCGTCTCGGCCAGGCCGGTCAGGAGTTGTCCCGAGGAGAGGGCGCGGTCAGGCCCGCCGCGCGCCCCAGCATGACCTCGAACGGGGCGCCGCCGAACCACGGCGAGACGTTCGGGACCCGCCCCGCGGGCAGCGCCGTACGGGCCAGCAGGTGGCACAGCATGCGTCCCCGCTCGGTCTTCGACAGTTCCTCGAACGGCTCGACGACAGCCGCCACCAGCCCGGCGATGCGGATCCGGCGCTGTTCTTCGACGACGCCGAATGGGTCGCCTTCCTCCACGCCCTTGCCGTCCTGACAGAAGATGTCGTTCATCCGGAGTCGGCCTGTGCCGACGGGACACCGGTCAGGCCGAGGGCGATCACGCGCCGCCCTTCCCGTCTGAGGTGGAAGCGCGCCGCGATGTCCCCCAGCGGTCCGCCGGAGTTCTCCTGGAACCTGGACTTCTGCCGTCCCCGTCTTTCCGGTGTTCTCAGCGCGGCAGGCAGGGGACAGCCGGCTGATCGGGGCCGCGGGCCGTCTCACTCCCGACCCCTCGGCCCCAAGATGAAATATTTACTGGATTCCACAGAGAATTGGTGATAAACATTCCGAACAGAGGAACGGCGCACTAATTATCATGACCGATGGGAGATTTCATGGCCGCCGGCGGGAAGTCCAGAATTCGACTGGCCAGCCTCCGCAGAGGGCTTGGATCCGGCATTTCCGTTTGGGCGATTCTGCTTACCACAGGGGCCGTCTTCGCACTCAGTATCCTGATCTCCCCCCTGGCCATGGAAGAGATCGAAAGACTAATCGGCGTGGACTGGCCGGTTCTGTCCAGTGTCGGCGAGACCTACGGGGCGGTCTCCGCCCTCATATCAGGCCTTGCGTTGATCGGAGTCACCACATCTCTCGCCTATCAGGCCAGAGACAGCAGGGTCAACCGCATCCAGTCGTTCCGTCAGATGCACAACGATCTGCTCGGGTGGGCCCTTCAGGACGACCGGCTCATGGAGTGCTGGGGAAATCCTTCGAAACGCGACGGTGACCGAAACAGGAAAAATACATACATCAACATGATCATCTCTTTCTGGGAGTCCAACTACAGCATGGGGTACGGCTCGCTGGAGGCGATTCGGGGTGCCGTGGCGAACGATTTTTTCACCAGTCAGATCGCACGGGACTTCTGGGCCGAGAATCGTGAGATGCGATTGAGCTACGCCAAAAGTGAGGGCAGGAAGATATATGAGCTTCGCAGAATGATCGACGAAGAGTACATGAAGTCGTCGGCGCCTCCCGTCGTCAACGTTCAGGGGGCGAGCGTGTCCGGGCCCGGATATTCGCCCCGCCCGCCCCGGGAGCCCGGTCTTAAGAAGGGAGGGCTGGCTGTGATCGCAGGGGTGGCGGCCGTCGCGGTCGGAGGTGTGATAATTCACCGGATCGGCAGGAGGTGACCGCGCCGCCACCCCGGCGGTTTCCGTCGTTGCGGCCCGCCTTACCGGATCTCCTGTCTTCTCCGGCGACCGAACGAGCACGCGGAGGGCGACCGTGACCGTTGTGAACCCAGACGACAGGCTCCGGGCTTCTGCGTGGATCCCGCACCGACGCTTTCTCCGTGTCCCGGCTCATGGGACGGCCGTTTCCGCCCGGGGCCGCACGGGGGTGTCCGGGTTCGCCGCGTGCTCGTCCGACGTCCCGCCTCCTCTCCGGCGTGTCGCGGTGCCGTACTCGATCCCGGTCGGGTATGCATCGGTGATCAATCGTCTTCGGGGGGCGTTCTTCCATGGGTGACGAGGTCTCGTCGATCTGCTCGGACCTGATCAGGTTCGACACCACCAATCCGGGCTCCGGCGAGCGGCCCGCGGCCGAGTACGTGGCCGGGCTGCTGGCCGAAGCGGGCGTCGAGCCCGTGGTCTTCGAGTCGGCGAAACGCCGCACCAGCGTCGTCGCCAGGATCCCCGGAGACTCACCCGAGGCCCTGCTGATCCACGGCCACCTGGACGTGGTCCCCGCGGAACCGGCCGACTGGCGGGTCCACCCGTTCTCCGGGGAGATCACCGGCGGCTGTGTCTGGGGCAGGGGCGCGGTCGACATGAAGGGGACGCTGTCCATGACGCTCGCCCTGGTCCGCGACTGGGCCAGGCGCGGCGTGCGGCCCGCCCGGGACGTGGTGCTGGCCTTCCTCGCCGACGAGGAGGCCACCGGCGAGTACGGCGCGCGGCACGCGGTGCGGCGGCACAGGGAGTTGTTCGACGGCTGCACCGAGGCGATCAGCGAGTCGGGCGGCTACAGCGTCGAGGTGCCGGGAGCACGCGTCTATCCGATCGCGGTCGGCGAGCGCGGCACCGCGTGGATGAGGCTCACCGCCCACGGCGTCGCGGGCCACGGTTCCCGCCCTCCCGCCGACAACGCGGTCGCCGAGCTGTGCCACGCCCTGTCCAGGCTCGCCGCGCACCGCTGGCCGGTACGGCTGACGCCCGGCGTGGCCGCCCTGATCACGAGCCTGGAGGACATCCTGGGCGAGCGCATCGACCGCGACCGCCTGGAGCAGGAGGCCGAGCGGCTCGGCCGGGCGGGCGCCCTGTTCGCGGCGCAGATCCGCAACTCGGCCAATCCGACGATGCTCCAGGCGGGTTACAAGGTCAACGTGATCCCCGGCACCGCGACCGCCCACGTGGACGGCCGGTTCCTGCCCGGCCATCGGGAGGAGTTCCTGGAGACGGTCGACCGCCTGCTCGGGCCGAAGATCACCCGCGAGTTCGTCAACATCGAGGACGCGCCCTCCGCGCCGCTGGACTCGCCCTTCTTCGGGCGGCTCTGCGCGGCGATCGTCGCCGAGGACGAGGGCGCGCGGCCGGTGCCGTACGTGATGTCGGGCGGCACGGACGCCAAGTCCTTCGCCGGGCTCGGCATCAGGGGCTACGGCTTCGCGCCGCTGCGGCTCACCCCCGACCTGGACTACTTCGGCATGTTCCACGGGGTCGACGAGCGTGTCCCCGTCGAGGGCCTGGAGTTCGGCGTGCGCGTGCTCGACAGGCTCCTGGTCTCCCCCGGCGCCTGAGGGTCCGCCCACGGGTTCGCCCGGCCATCCGTCCGGCCGTTCACCTGGCTGTTCATCTGACGGTTCATCTGACGGTGGCCAGCCTGCCCCTGGACACCCCGGCCGGTTCGAGGATCAGCTCGAACCAGACCCGGTTGGTCCCCGCCTCCCGCACGAAACCCCAGCTGTGCGCCAGCGCCTCGAGCAGCGGCAGGCCGCGGCCCCCCGTGGCGTCGGCGGGGGTGTGGCACACGCAGGGGGCCTCGGAGGAGCCCTCGTCCTGGACGGAGACCCGCACCCCGCCCGCCGAGTAGGTCACGGTGACGGTGAACATGCCACCGTCCCCCGACCGGGAGTGGATCACCGCGTTGGTGGCGATCTCACTGGTGAGCAGCACGCAGTCGTCGTGGAGGGGGTGGTCTCTGCCCAGAGCCGTCGAGATCAGCCGTCTGGCCCTCGCCACCTGGTCGGGAGACCCCTCCAGGTGGAGAACCCGTTCGCCGCCGTCGTACTCCGACGAGTCCATATGGCCCCTCCCGATGCTGTTCGCGCCCTTGGAAGGACGCGGGGCTCGGGAAGGGAGATGTCTCGAAAAAGTATGAATGGGATGGCTTACCAGATAGATAGGTCGGGCTTGCCAAAATGGCCGCGAGCTGCGTGGCCGCACCATCAGCCCCGTACGGCTCGGCCTGTCACAGCCGATGCCAGCGCGCCTGGAAGAAACAGTACGCGGCGAACAGCAGCAGGCCTACCGCGACCACCCCGAGAAGCCACGGTCCGACCGGCGTCCCGGCCAGCGCGCGCAGCGTCGAGTCGATACCCCGAGCCTTGTCGGGGTCGTAGGTGATCGCGGCCTGGACGACGAAGATCCCGGCGGCCACCGCGATCACGCCGCGGGCGAGGTATCCGGCCATGCCCAGCTTCTCGGCGAGCTGCCGCGCCCGCTGGGGCATCTCACCGGTGCGCAGGTCCTCAAGGAACCTTTTCCTCCACCCGCTGTGGATCCAGTAGGCGCCCAGAGCGATCACCCCGAGCCCGGCCAGGCCGACCAGGAACTGGCCGCCGGGCAGGTCCATCGCCCTGGCGGTGAGGTCCCTGGAGTTCTCGTCGGTCGAACTGCCCGCGTCACCGCGCAGCAGCAGGCTCAGCAGCGTCGCCACGACCAGCGCGTAGACGACCGTGCGCGCGCCCGCCTCGACCCGGTCCTTGACCTCGCCACGGCCGAGGACCGCCTCGGAGAGCTGCCAGAGGGTGAGGGCGGCGAAGCCGACAACCATCAGCCAGAGCAGCACGGTGCCGAACGGCTGCTCGGCCACCGTTTCGATCGCGCCGGTCTTGTCGGCCTCCTTGCCCCCGCTCCCGCCGCCGAACGCGATCTGCAGGGCCAGGAAGCCGATAAGCCCGTAGAGGACGCCACGACAGGCGAGCCCGAGACGGGCCAGTCTCTCCAGGGTCCGACTGTTCGCCGCTCTGCGCGCGGCGCCTTCCACCTGAGCGCTGTTCATGTCAAAGCGCTCTTACCGATCAAAGAGTCGGTAAACCTTACCTTTCGGGCATCGAGTCCAGTCTGCGCAGGATGACGCCCTCCCGCAGCGCCCACGGGCACACTTCCAGCTCCCCGACGCCGAACAGGTCCATCGTGGCGTCCGCGACGATCGCCCCCGCGGGCAACTGCGGCGCCCGCCCCTCGGAAACGCCGGGCAGCTCCGCCCGCTCGCTCACATCCATCCTGGCCAGCCTGTCGGTCCACTCGACCAGGTCGGCGTGCCTGAGCACCCGGCGGATCGCGTTCCCCTCGTTCGAGGGAGCCGCCCCGGTTATCCTCGCGAGCTGCCTGAACGTCTTGGACGTCGCGACCGCGTGGTCCGCCCGGCCGTACCTGGCCACGTCGCCGACCATGCGGGCGATCTCCGCCCGCACGTGCCTGCGCAGCGCCCGGACCTCCTGCGCGGGAGGCGGGTCGGCGGTGAAGCAGTCGCGGGTGAGCCTGCCCGCCCCGAGCGGCAGCGAGACCGCCACGTCCGGCTGCTCGTCGATGCCCGAGGCGATCTCCAGGGATCCTCCGCCGATGTCCAGCACCAGCAGCCGTCCCGACGACCACCCGAACCAGCGCCGCACGGCCAGGAACGTCAGCCTCGCCTCGTCCTGCCCCGAGAGCACCTGGATGTCCACGTCGGTTTCCGCGTTGAGCCTGCCGAGCACCTCCTCGCCGTTGACCGCCTCCCTGACCGCCGAGGTCGCGAACGCCATGAGGTCCTCGACACCCTTGTCCTCGGCGAGGCGCAGGGCCTCCTCGACGTGCTCGCGCAGCCGCGCCGCCCCCTCCTCGGAGAGGCGGTCGCCGTCGTCCATGTGCTCGGCGAGCCTCAGCTCCACCTTGTGGGAGTACGCGGGCAGCGGCCGAGCGCCCCGGTGCGCGTCCATCACCAGCAGATGAACCGTATTGGAACCAATGTCTAGAACACCCAGTCGCATGCGTCGAAGTTACTACCCTTCCACATCCCGTAGATCCGATGCCCAAAACTCCACGGGAACGCTCTCCTGAACAAATGGTGAACAAAACACAAGTCTCATGAAAGGGACAAGACACTCCGCACCACACCGGACGAGCCGTCACTTCAACAGGCTGACCCCGCGGGAGATGACGAGAACCGACAGCACGAGCGCCGAAACCGACTCCGTGGCCATGAGGAGCTTGGCCCGGACCGACAGCGGCATGGTGTCGGTTGGGCTGAAGGCGGAGGAGTTCGTGATCGAGACGTACAGGTAGTCGACGAAGCCGGGTGTCCAGCCCGACTTCCACGACGAGCGCGCGGCGACCTCGGCGATGGCGTCGTGGTCCTCGTCCTGGGGGAAGCGGAAGTCCGCCACGGGCAGGTCCCTCCCCCGCGCCTGAGTGCGGTGGACGGGCCCGCCCCGGTCGAGCTCCCAGAAGGCCAGCCCGAAGATGATGATGTTGGTGAGCCACACCTGGCCCGCGGCCAGCAGCAGCTGTTTGCCCTCGCCCGCCTGCCCGGTGAACAGCCCGTGGAGGACCAGGACCAGCGCCACCGTGTTGGTCACCGCGATGACGAGCACGAGCGCGATGGACATCCGCCGCAGCAGCCGGTTCTGCCTGACCATGCGTCGCGGGTTGACCGCCACCAGGGGAACGAACAGCAGCATCTCGAGCACGGGCACCACGAACCGGGGGCCGACGATGAGCTTGCTGGGCAACGCCGCGTACAGCGCGCAGGCGACCACGACCGCGCACGCCGCAGGAAGCCTCGGCTCCCCCGGGTGCCCCTGTCTCTCGGCTCGCTGCTTCATGACCGCGACCTCCGCTCGTTCACGCGCCGTCGCGGGCGGCACGGTACGGCCCGCGTGCACGGCGGGCTCGCGGGGCCGTCCTCCCGCCCCCAACGACCTGCTACCCCACGACGGACGTGCCGATCATCACTGCGCCTTTCCCTGCCCGGTTTTCAGCCGACGTGGACCCGCGGCCGGTGGCCCGCCCTGGGTTCGGCCTGCCTGAGGATCTCGCGGGTCAGCGGGGGGACGTCGCCTTCGCCGAGAAGGAGGTAGCGGAGCATGGCGATCACCGGGTTGCCCTCGGCCCAGTGGAAGAAGATCTGCGGAGTGCGCCCCGTCTGGTCACGCGCGTACAGCAGCAGGGCGGCGATCGCGTTGGGGACCGAGGGACTCTGGACGGCGAGGACACGACGGCCCTCGTGCTCCTCGCCCCTGACCATGAGCGTGCTGCTGAACTCCGAGGCGTCGGTCACCGTCACCTTCAGGAAGAGCACCGGCATGTCGCCGGGCAGATGGTGCAGTTCGCGCGCCCGCCGTTCCTTCTCCCGGTAGCCCAGGTGATCTCGGGGGTCGGGGTTGCTGGCGATCAGGAGGAGCTGTCCCGACGCGGCGGCCTCTTCGACGAACGAGCGGGCCCGTGGGTCGAGGATCACCGCGTCCACCCGGAGTTCGAGAGAGCGGGTGGCCCGCGAGACGAAGGACGTGACAATGATCGCCGCGATGAAGAAGGAGGCGATCTTGATTCCCTCCGGGCGCTCGAAGACGTTGGCGACCGTGGTGTAGACGAACAGCAGGGTGATCACACCGAACCTGGCCGCCGCCCGGCGGTCGCCCCTGCGGTGGGCGGACAGGGTGACGGCGAGCGCGGCGGAGAGGATGACGACCAGGACGCCCGTGGCGTACGCGCCTCCCTGCGCGTCGACGTCGGCCCTGAAGATGATCGTGATGACGAACGCGACCGCGGTGAAGACGAGGACGAGGGGGCGCGTCGCCGAGGCCCACTGCGGCGCCATGCCGTACCGGGGCAGGTAGCGTGGGACGACCGTCAGCAGGCCTGCCATGGCCGACGCGCCCGCGAACCACAGGATCACGATTGTGCTGAGGTCGTACGCGGTGCCGAAGGCGGGGCCGAGGTAGGCGTGGGCGAGGTAGGCCAGGGCGCGGCCGTTGGCGGGGCCGCCCGGCTCGAACTCCCTCGCAGGGATGAGCAGGGTGGTGGTGAGGCTGCTGACGATGAGCAGGACGCTCATGATCGACGCGGCGGCGGTGAGCAGGCGCCGGGTGTTGCGGATCCGGCCCTCCGGACGCTCGGGATCGTCGCCGGGCGCGCCCTCGACCAGGGGCATCACGGCGACGCCGGTCTCGAAGCCCGACAGTCCCAGCGCGAGTTTGGGAAAGACGAGCAACGCCATGGCGATCATGACCAGCGGGCTGGAGTACTGCGCGGCCAGCACGGCCTTCCAGGAGGCCACGTGTCCGGGTACGAGGAGCAGGTGCCGGACCGCCGTCGCCAGGACGACCAGGTTGAGCGCCAGATACACGCCGACCAGGCCGACCGCGATGCCGATGGCCTCGCCGAAGCCGCGCAGGAAGACGACGCCGAGCAGGAGGATGAGCGACAGCGTCACCCCGATCCTGTGGCCTCTCAGGAAGTGGGGGGCCAGGGGGTTCTCGATGACGTGGGCGGTCGCGTCCGCGGCCGACAGGGTGATGGTGATGATGAAGTCGGTCGCCAGGAACCCGAGCAGGACCAGCACCAGGAGCTTGCCTCGCCACCGGGGCAGGTACCGCTGCAGCAGGGCGATCGATCCCTGCCCGTGCGGGCTCTCCTCGGCGACGCGGCGATAGACCGGCAGCGCGCCCAGCAACGTCACCGCGACCAGGACCAGTGTGGCCACCGGCGACAGGGCGCCCGCCGCCAGGAAGGCGATTCCCGGCTGGTAACCCAGGGTGGAGAAGTAGTCGACCCCCGTCAGGCACATGACGCGCCACCAGGGATGGCCCGCGCGCGCGGCCGGGGGCGCGGTCTTCCTGGGAGCGGCCCCCTCAAGCAGCCATCTGGACAACCTGCCCGGCCCGCGGTCGCCTTCCGGCTCCGTCGCGTTCCCCGCCCCGCCCCGGCTCGTCGCCACCGCGGCCACCCCCGTGACATCCGCCGGGCCCCGTTGAGTGCCCGGCTCCGGCGTCCCGGAGATCTGCGGCGTCAACAGGTGTCTTCAGTGTGGACACCTTTCCCGCGGGAACGGGAGTCGACGCGGGGGTGCCTGCGTGTCGGGCCCTGGTTTTGTCGGCCTTTGGTCCCCGGGTTGCGCGGACGGGACCTGCCCGCGCGCCGGACCCCGACCGGCACGCGGGACTTGCCTCACACCGGGGACCCGGGACGCCCGCTCACCGGTGGCGCTCGCGGCCCGCCGGGACCGCGGCGGAGATCACTTGATGGAGCCGGCGGTGAGACCGCCGACGACCTTCCGTTCGATCAGCGCGAACAGGATGATGACCGGGATGGTGGCGATGACCGAGCCCGCGAACAGGTTCTGCCAGTCCACCTGGTACTGGCCGATGAAGGAGTTCAGGGCGACCGTGAGCGGCTGGTTCCCCGGGGAGGTGGTCAGGGTGAGAGCGACCACGAACTCGTTCCACGCCGCGATGAAGGTGAAGATCAGGGCGGTCACCACGCCGGGCATCGCCAGCGGGAGCGTGACCCTGAACAGCGCGCCGAAACGGCCGTTGCCGTCGATGAACGCGGCCTCCTCCAGCTCGCGCGGGATGGAGGAGAAGTACGCGTTGAGGATCCACACCGCGAAGGCGAGGTTGAAGCCGCCGTTGACCAGGATCAGCGACCAGATCGAGTCGACGAGCCCGAACTGGTAGAACTCGCGGTAGATGCCGACCAGCATCGCGGTCGGCTGGAACATCTGGGTGATCAGCACCAGGATCATGAACGCGGTACGGCCCCGGAAGTCGTGACGCGCGGTGTAGTAGGCCGCGGGCAGCGCGACCAGCAGCACCAGCACGGTCGACCCTGCGGCGACCTGCAGGGTGACGCCCAGGTTCTGGGCCAGCCCCCCGGTCCAGAAGTTCGCGAAGTTCGACCACTCGAACGTCCCCGGCAGGTAGGTCGCCTGGCGCAGCTCCTTCTGGGGGCGGAGCGCGGTGAGGACCATCACCAGGTAGGGGAAGAGGAAGACGAAGGCGATCAGGTAGGCGCTCGCCGCGATGACCACGGTCTTGACCGAAGGGAGCGCGCGGGACGCCACGACGGGGCTCGTGGTCTTCGGGGCCACGGAGGGAGCGTTCTGCGTGAGGGTCATGCGGGTGCCGTCCTCCACTTGCTGACCTTCAGGAAGACGATCGTCAGGACGATCACCATGCCGAAGTTGACGACGGACATGGCCGCCGACTCACCGATGTCGGAGCCCTTGAGGATGTACATGAAGATGGTCGAGGTCGCCGTCGAGTAGCCGGGCTGCCCGTGGGTCATGGCCCAGATGATCGGGAAGCTGTTGAAGACGTTCATCACGTTGATGAGCGCCGCGACCATGAGCGCGGGCCGCAGCAGCGGCAGCGTGATCGACCAGTAGGTCCGGAGCTTGGAGGCTCCGTCGATCTTGGCGGCCTCGTAGACGTCGGCCGGGATCGCCGACAGCCCCGCCAGAAGCGCGTAGGTGGTGAACGGTACCGAGACGAAGACCGCAACGAAGACGAGCCACGGCATCGCGCTGGCCGCGTTGCCGAGCGGGTCGGCGTCCGCGCCGCCGAGGGCCTCCAGCAGCCCCAGGTCGCGCCTCAGCATGTTGATCAGGCCGACCTCCGGGTCGAGCATCCACTTGAAGATGATCGACGTCATCAGGACCGAGGCGGCCCACGGCGCGATCAGCGCCCAGCGGGCGAAGCGGCGGCCGGGGAAACGCTGGTTGAACAGCTGGGCCAGTGCCAGGGAGATGAGCACGGTCAGGGCGACCACCGCGACCACCCACACCAGGCTTCTGGCCATGACCCCGCCGAAGTCGGGTTCCCCGAACAGCTTGGTGTAGTTGCCTGTCCCGTTGCCCCCCTGGACGACGCCGAACCGGCTGATCTTCAGGAAGGACGACTGGACCATCACCACGACGGGCCAGACGACCACCACGCCGATCAGCACCACTGCGGGGCCGACCCAGGCCAGCGGGGCGAGCGCGCGCACCGCCCCGCCCCGCGCGGATGTTTGCTGCATGAGTCCTGCTTTCGGATGGACGACGGTACGGCGCGCGCTCCCGGCGCACAGTGAACGGCACGGTGAACGGCACGGTGAACGGCACGGTGAGCGCACAGTGAGCGCGCACCGGCTGCGCGGCGAAGGCAGGCAGCCGG
This sequence comes from Streptosporangium sp. NPDC051023, assembly GCF_040689595.1. NCBI lineage: Bacteria > Bacillati > Actinomycetota > Actinomycetes > Streptosporangiales > Streptosporangiaceae > Streptosporangium > Streptosporangium sp. NPDC051023. The sequence goes on from NZ_JBFBCE010000087.1 coordinate 14,892, forward strand.
TGCACGGCGGACGGTTCCGGGAGGCACGCCGTCCTTGAGGGCCGAGGGTCAGCTGGCGGTCGCGACCTTCTGGATCGCACCGAGAACGGCCTTCGGGTCACCGCTGACGGCGCCACCGATGGTCTGCTTGATCTGGGTGTTCACCTCGGACCACTTGGGGTCCTGGAACGGGTAGAACGTCGCGTTCGGCAGCGCGTCCAGGAACGGCTTGAGCTTCTCGTCGGACGACAGCTTCTCGATGCCCGACTTCGTCACCGGGAGCAGCTTGTAGGTGTCGCTGATCTTCTGAGCCGCGTCGCTGGAGTAGAAGTAGTCGAAGAACTTCTTGATCTGCTCCTGGTGGCCGTTCTTGTTGAACGCCATGATCCAGTCCTCGACGCCGAGGGTGGTGTCGAGCGGCCCGGTCTTGCCCGCGATCGGGGCCACGCCGAAGTTGGTCAGGCCGCCCTTCTCGAAGATCGGGATGGACATGGGGCCGCCGTTGACCATGCCGACCTTGCCCGCGGCGAAGTCCGCCCAGACGTCCTTGCGGTTCTTGGTCCCGGGGTTGGGGGTGGTGAGGCCGGCGTCGACCAGGCCCTTGACGTACTGGAGCGCCTCGACGTTGGCCGCGGAGTCGACCGCCCACGCGCCCGAGGAGTCCTTGTAGCCGCCGCCGTTGCCCATGAACCACAGGAACGACTCGGCCTGGGCCTCCTCGTTGCCCAGCGGGAGGCCGAACGGCTGGCTGACCCCGGACTTCTTCAGCTTCTCCGCCGCCGCCTTGACCTCGTCCCAGGTCTTGGGCGCCTCGGTGATCCCGGCCTTGGTGAACAGGTCCTTGTTGTAGAACAGGGCGCGCGCGGAGGAGACGAACGGAATGCCGTAACCGACGCCGTCGACCTTGCCGAAGTCGGCGAACTTCGGCAGCAGGTCGGCCGAGGTGTTCGGCGACAGGATCTCGTCGGTCTTGTACAGCAGGTTGTCCTTGACGAAACCGGAGTAGTCGCCGGTCTGCAGGATGTCGGGCACCTGGCCGTTCTGGACCATGGTGGCGACCTGCTTGTCGATGTCGTTCCAGTTGATGACCTGGACGTCGACCTTGATGCCCGGGTTGGCCGTCTGGAACCCCTCGACGACGCCCTTCCAGAACTTCTCACCACTGTTGTCCGCGGTGGGGCCGTCACCGTAGTCGGCGGCGACCAGCTTCAGCGTCACGTCGCCGCCCCCAGCGGCCTTGTCGCCGCCACCGGCGTTGTTGTTCTGCGTGGAGCCGCAGCCGGTCATGACCAGCGCGGCGGACAGGCCGAGCGTGAGCGCGCCGACAAGCCTCTTGTTCACGTGAAATACCACCTTGATTGTCAGACGATCGAAGCCGGTCCGTACCAGCTGGGGGCCGCCGGGGGTTGCCCGGCGGGATGGGTTTTCTCACAAGGGAGCCGTTGGGGGCCTGTGGGCCGCGAAGCTCCGGGCTTTCCGTGGTTCGGACCAGAGTAAGTCGCTGAATCAGCCTGGTCTATACCGGTTGGTATCGGTTTCGCAACGCACGACGCCAATCCACACAGCTGGTACATACCAGGTCGCCGCTCGGCGATTGTCTGTAGGTTCGCCGATTGCTGCACCGTTTCAGCGGAAATCAATCATCTACGAGCAGAGTATGTGCAGATGACGAGCAATGCCCGGCAACGCCACCGGGAGCATCCCCGGCGGGACCGCCAAGCCGGAAACGCCGATATTTACTATCTTCAATAGGAGAGATGGCAGTCCCTTGAACCAGCCTCACCCGCTGTCCAAAAGGTGGAAGTGATGGCGAAAGCCGTTACGGTTGGCCGGTACGTCACAGGGAACTACGGATCTTAGTAAGTTCGTTGGGAGAGATCCATGGAACCCTGGACCGTCGTTCTCGGTCTGCTGGGCGCACTCACCGCCGGAGTGCTCGCCGTCTACACGGCCTCACTCCTTCTCGCGCCGCCGGGGACGCTTGAGGCCGGGCCGTTCCTGTCGGGCGCGCGGCCGAGGGAACATGCCCTGTCCCGCTTCCACGTGCGGTGGTACACCGTCACGCTGCTGTTTCTCGCCTTCGACATGGAGATGGTCTTCATGTACCCGTGGGCCGTGGTCGTCGCCGAGGTCGGCGTCAGCGCCGTGGTCGAGATGTTCGCCTTCCTCGGGCTGCTGATGGCCGGGGTCGTCTACGCCTGGCGGGAGGGGGCGTTGCGATGGGCCTGAGCGCCTGGCTCACCCGGCACGCCGCCGCCCGTCCCCGTCCGATCGTCGTCACCGCTCCGCACGGGACCCGCCTGCGGCTGCTCACCGAGGCCGAGCTGTCCCGGCGGGGCTGGCGCGACGCCCGCTCCCCCGCGGGTGCCGATCTGCTCGTGGTGTGCGGCACCCCCGCCGACGCCCTGACCAGGGCGGTTCAGGTGGTCTGGACCGAGACTCCGGTTCCCAGGGCGCTGGTCGAGCTGCGCGGAGACCCGCGTCCCGGGCGGGTGGCCACCGCGCTGGACGACGCGGTCGGCCGCCTGGCCGACGCGAGGTCACAGCATCTCGACGCGGCCGGGCGCGCGAACGCCCCCGCCCCGCTCCCCCACCCGGACAGCGAGGGACAGGACGGTGGGCACGGCGGAGAACACGACGAGGGACACAGCGAAGGGCACGGCGAAGGGCACGGCGAAGGGCACAGCGGGGGGCATGGGCATCGCATGGGGGATCCGGGCGGGGTGCCGATGGCCCGGAGAGGGCCGGATCGCGACGGTCTGGCCCTCGACCGGCTGCACGTCCCGCTGGGGCCGGTGCTCGTCGACTGGCCCGCGGGGCTCGTCGTGGAGACGGTCCTGCAAGGCGACGTGATCCAGCGAGCCCGGGTCGAGGTCGCGGCCGGGCTCGGCGAGGAACGCTTCTGGGACGCCCCCTGGCTGGCGGCGCTCGAAGGGCGGCACGTGCCACGAGGTGAGGCCGCCCGCCGCAGGGCGGCCTCACACCTGGACAGCCTCGGGCGGCTGCTGTCGGTCGCGGGATGGCGGGGGGCGGCGGCGGAGTCACGGCGGCTGCGTGACCGTCTCCTGTGGGAACGCCCTCACGAGGGGCTTTCACGGGGACGGGCCGGCGCGGAGGTCTCCCGGGACTTCACCGGGTTCGCCCGCCGGGTACGGCGCTCACGACTGCTTGGCTGGATGCTGCGCGACCTGGGAACGGCTCGGCCCGCACCTGGGCGGGCGGTGCCCGTGCCCGGCGATGTGGCGGCCAGCCTGGACCGCTGGCTCGACGAGACGGGCGCCGCGCTGGAGGACCTGGGCGACCGGTCACCGCTGGGCGACAGCGAGGGGCCCCGGGGGCCCGTGGACGAAAGGCCGTCCGAGGAGCTGCTGGCCGTACTTCCCGCGCTGGTCACCGGGACGGAGCTGGCGGTGGCGCGGCTGATCGTCGCGGGCCTCGACCCCGACCTGGACCAGGTACGGCCCGCCCGCGAGGCCTCCCATGGGTGAGGCGGTGCCGGGGAGACGAACCCCCGGGCTCTCCACGCGTGAGACGCCCGGGAACCACTCGGTGCCGGGGAGAGACGTCCGTGAGGTTCCCGATGCGTGAGGCGGCGGCGTGGACACCGGTCGCCCTGCTCGGGGCGCTCGGCGCGCTGGCGCTGGGCGCGGCCGTCCTCGACGGGGTCCTGGTGGCAGGTCCCCGGCGCGGGGGTGCCGCAGACCCGTTCAGGGAGGTGGCGCGGCTGCTGGTCCAGCAGCGGCGGCGTACCCTCCTGGCCGACACCCTGCTGGTACGGACCGGGGTCTACGGTCTCCTCCTGGTCGCGGTGCTGGCGGGTGTCGTGCTGCCGCTCGGGGACAGGCCGGTCGCCGACCTGGCGGCGGGCGTCGTGTGGTTCAACGCCATGGAGGTCTGTGCCTGGGGCGCGCTCTGGCTGACGGGGTGGGGCGTCAACTCGGTCTATCCGCTGGTCGGCGGCTACCGGTTCGTGGCCCAGGGGGTGGCGTACGAGCTCCCGCACATGTTCGCCCTGATCACCGCGGCGCTGGGAGCGGGCTCCCTGCGTGTCGGCGACGTGGTCGCGGCGCAGCGGGGGCTGTGGTTCGCCGTGTGGATGCCGGTCGCCCTGGCGGTCTACCTCGTCTCGGCCGTGGCGATGGCCTTCTGGGGGCCGATGGACGGCCCCGTCGCCCCGGACATCGCGGGGGGTGTGCGGGCCGAGCTGTCCGGGCCCGACCGGCTGGTCTTCCAGGCGGGGCGCTACACGCTGCTGGCGGTCGTCGCGGCGGCGGCCGTACCTCTCTTCCTCGGCGGCGGGGCCGGGCCGGTGCTGCCGCCGTGGCTGTGGACCTCGCTCAAGACGGTCGCGGTGCTCGCCCTGCTGGTGTGGATCGGGTACGGACTGCCCACGGTGCGGATGGACCGCTTCATGTGGCTGTCGTGGCTGGTGCTGATCCCCGCGGCGCTGCTCCAACTGCTCGTCGTCGCGATCGTGGTGTTGTGACGGCCCCGCCCGCCGCGTTCTGGGCGTCCGCCGCGTTCTGGGTGCTCGCCGTGGTCGCGGTGGCGGGCGGCGTCGCGGTGTTCGCCGTCGACTCGATGGCGCGGGCGACGTTCGCGCTGCTGGCGTCGCTGGTGGCCGTCGGCCTGGCCCTCCTGCTGATCGACCTGGAGTATCTCGGCTTCGTGGTCATTCTCATGATGGTCATGGAGATGCTCGTCATGGCCGTCTTCATGATCATGTACATGATGAACCCCGCGGGGCTCGTGCCCATGAGGATGGTGCACAACAACCGCTGGGCCGCGCTCATCGCGGGAACCGTCTTCGCCCTGCTCGCGTCCGGGGTGTTCCTCCTCCGCTGGCCCGCCCGCGAGGGCCGGCCACCCGCCGATCCGACGCACGCGCTCGGCCTGTCGATCATGGGGCCGAAGATGCTCGTGATGATGATCGTCGGCGTGGCCATCCTCGCCACGATGGTCTCCACGGTCGTGCTGTCGACGGACCCGCGACGCCGCGCCGGGGAGGACCGCTGAGTGGGACTTCACGCCTTCCTGCTGCTCGCCTGCGCGCTGTTCGCCGTCGGCCTCTACGGCGTGCTGTCCCAGCAGTCGATCGTCATGCTGATGATGGGCCTCGAACTCATGATCAACGGCCTGGTCGCTGCGGCCGGGGCCCTCTGGTACCACGTGGCCCCCGCGGTCGCGGACGGCCAGGTCCTGGTGCTGGTCGCGGTGACCGTCATGGCGCTGGAGATGGCCATGGGGTTCGCCGTCACGACGGCCATCTTCAGGGCGCGCGAGATCGACATGACCGACGAGGCCGGGGACCTGCGAGGATGAGCGCTCTCCTGTGGCTGCTTCCCGGCCTGCCCGGCGTGACCGGCGTCCTGCTCCTGCTCCGGGGCGTCCGGGCGGGCGGCCGTACCGACGGGGCGGCGCCCGTGGTCGCCGTCTCGGTCGCGGCTGTCACCCTCGCCCTGGCGGTGCTCGCCGCGCTGACCCGGCCCGCCGCGACGACGGCGCTGTTCGCCGGGCTGCGGGCGGGAGCGGCGGTCGACGGGCTGTCCGCGGTGCTGGTCGTCACCGTCTCCGCCGTCGCGCTGGCCGTACTCGTCTTCGCCGCGGGAGACACCGGGGAGGTACGGCGGGCCGGGTCCCGCTTCTTCGGGCTGATGCTGCTGTTCACGGCCGCCATGCTGGTCACCGTCACCGCGACCGACCTGGCCCTGCTGCTGATGGGCTGGGAGGTCATGGGCGCCATGTCGTACGCGCTGATCGGCTTCCGGTGGCGTGAGGACGCGAGGGTGAGGTCGGCGGGCATCGCCTTCGTCACGACGCGCGCCGGGGACACCGGTCTGTACGCCGCCGCGGGCTGCGCCCTCGCCGGGACCGGGTCACTGGAGCTGGCCGGGCTCGCGGAGGGCGCGCGGCCGTGGCGGGACCTGGTCGCCGCCGGGATCGTCATCGCCGCACTGGGCAAGTCGGCCCAGCTGCCGCTGTCGTTCTGGCTGTCACACGCCATGGCGGGACCGAGCCCGGTCTCGGCGCTGCTCCACTCGGCCACCATGGTCGCCGCCGGGGCCTATCTGCTGCTCCGCGTGCAGCCGCTGCTCGCCGCGACGGGCTGGGCCGCCCAGGTCGTGGCCTGGGCGGGGGCACTGACGGCGCTGCTGCTCGGCGCGGTCGCCCTCGCCCAGCGTGACCTGAAGCAGTTGCTGGCCGCCTCGACCTGTGCCCAGCTCGGCTTCATGGTCCTGGCGGCGGGCACGGGCGCCCTGGCGGGCGGGACCGCCCACCTGGTCGCGCACGCCGCGGTCAAGAGCCTGCTGTTCCTGTGCGCGGGCGCGTGGCTGACGGCGCTGGGCACCAAGGATCTGCGGGAGCTGCACGGCGCGGCCCGGCGCGACCGGCTCGTCGGGGTGACGTTCGGGGTCGGCGCCCTGGCTCTCGGCGGGGTGCCGCCGCTGTCGCTGTGGGTCACGAAGGAGTCGATTCTGTCCGTGGTCGCGGAACGGTCACCGGCGCTGTACCTCGTCTCGCTGGCCGCCGCCCTGCTGGCCGCCGCCTACGCCGCCAAGGCGGTGGACGCGGTGTGGCGTCCAGCGGACGCGGAGACGCGCGAGGGTTCCGAGCAGCCGGGCACCGGGCGGTTCCGCCGCCTCGAACGACTGCCGCTGCCGGTGCTCGCCCTGGTCGCGGCGGTGTTCGGCGCCGTCGGGCTGCCGCCGGTCTTCGACGCCTGGCGGCGGTTGCTCGGGGCGGACGGGGAGCCCGGTCCCGGCGGCGGCGGGCTGATCGTGGCCGGGCTCCTCGCGGTCGCCGTCACGGTCGCCGTGCCGCTCGTGCCGCGCCGCCGCGCACCGCAGGCCCCGCCTCTCCTGCGTGACTGGCTGGGGCTCGAACGGGCCGCGACCGTCCTGGTGTGGCGTCCGGTCATGGCGCTGGCGCGGTCGCTGGCGCGCTTCGACGACCAGGTGCTCGACGGTGTGGTCAGAAGTGTCCCGAGGGCCGGGACGGCGGTGGCCGGGCTGGTGAGAAGACGGGCGGAGGCGGGGGTCGACGGTCTCGTGCGCGACGTCGGGACGGGAGCCGCCCGGCTCGCCCGGCTGGCCAGAAGACCGCAGACGGGGCAGGTGCACACCTACTTCGCCCAGGCCGCGGTCTGGCTCGTCCTGCTGGCCGTCGTGGTCGCGCTGGTGAGGTGAGACGTGCTCACTGTCGTGATCTTCCTGCCGCTGGCCGCCGCCGGACTGCTGGCCGTACCTCGGCTCGGGGATCGGGGGGCGATCGGGGTGTGGGTCGCCGCCTCGGCCGCCGACCTGCTGCTGACGGCGGTGATGTGGCATGGGTACCGGGGCGGGATCGGCTACGAGACGCGGACGCGCTGGATCCCGTCCCTGGGCGCGGGATACCACGTGGGGGTCGACGGCCTGTCGCTGCCGCTGATCGCGATGACCGCGCTGCTGTTCCTGGTGTGCGCGCTCTACTCACTGCGGCAGACTGGGCGGGCCCGGCCGTACGCCGCGCTCTTCCTCGCGCTGCAGACCGTCTGCACCGGCCTGTTCGCCGCGCTGGACCTGCTGCTGTTCTTCGTCTTCTTCGACCTGTCGATCGTCGGCATGTACTTCGTGATCGTCGGGTGGGGCCACGGCGACCGGGCCCGCTCCGCGCTGCGGTTCTTCCTCTACACCTTCCTCGGCTCACTGGCGCTGCTGCTGGGCTTCATCGGGCTCTATCTCGGCGGCGCCCGTACCTTCGACATGGTCGACCTGACCCGGGACCCGCCCTTCGCGGACGCCCCCGGATCCGCCGGGCTCGTGCTGCTCGCGGTCGGCGGCGGGCTCGCGGTCAAGACGCCGACGGTCCCGTTTCACACCTGGCTTCCTCCCGCGCACACCGACGCGCCCGCCGCCGGATCCGCCGTCCTGGCGGGCGTCATGCTGAAGATGGGCACCTACGGCTTCGCCAGGATCGCGATGCCGATGCTGCCGGGCGCCTGGCAGCGCGCCGCCTGGGTGTTCGTCGTGGTCGGCGTGGTCAGCGTGCTGTACGGCGCGCTGGTCGCCCTGGCCCAGGAGAACGTCAAGCGGCTGGTCGCCTACACCTCGATCAACCACATGGGCTACGTCGTGCTCGCGCTCGGCGCGGCGGGCCTGGCCTCGGGGGACGTCCAGGCGAGGCGGCTGGCCGTCAGCGGAGCCGTCACCCAGATGGTCAGCCACGGGTTGATCACCGGGGCGCTCTTCTTGCTCACCGGGGTGCTGTGGGACCGCGCGCGCAGCTACGACCTCGGCAGGTTCGGCGGGATCGCCGGGGTCGCGCCGGTCTTCGCCGGGCTCACCGTGATCGCGGCGTTCGCCTCCCTCGGCCTGCCGGGGCTGTCCGGGTTCATCGCCGAGTTCCAGATCCTCGCCGGGGTCATCGGCACCGGCGTGCCCGGCGCCGCCGTCGCGGGCGTACTCTCCGTCCTCGGCATCCTCATCACCGCCGCGCTGCTGCTGCGAATGCTGCACAGGGCCTTCCTCGGCGTCCCCGGAGAACTGACGTCCCGCGTCAGCGACCTGCGGCCCGGGGAACTGGCGGCGGTCGCGCCACTGCTCGCCCTGTCGGTGGCCATCGGCGTCGCGCCACGATGGCTGCTTGGCCTCGTCGAACCGGCCGCCGCCGCGATCGTCTCGCTGGTGAGCCGATGAACGGCATGCGGGACGATCCTCTGGACCTGCTGCCTGAGCTGTTCCTGCTCGGCGGAGCGGTCCTGGGGCTGATCGCGGGCGCGTTCCTGCCGCGGGAGCGCAGGCGGCCCGTGGCGTGGATCTGCGGTCTCGGCCTGGTCTGCGGCCTGGTCGCCGCCTCGGCCGCGGCGGCGGGGCCCGGCGGAACGGCTTTCGCCTCCTACGTCCTCGACCCGCTGACCCACGTCACCCGGATCACGGTCGCGCTCTCGACCCTGCTGGCGGTGACGCTGGCATCTGGCTGGGCGCGCGGGCACGGGCGCGAGACCGAGATGCACGTCCTGCTGGTGCTGGCGGCCCTGGGCACGATCGCGCTGGCAGGCGCGGGAGACCTGCTGGTCCTCGTCGCGGCCTACCTGCTGGCGAGCATTCCCGGCTACGCGCTGGCCGGGCTGGCCGGGGACGCGGCGGGCACGGAGGCGGCGCTCAAGTACTACCTGATGGGCGCTTTCCTCGGTGTCCTGACACTGGCCGGGGTGACGCTGCTGCACGGCCTGGCGGGCACCACCGCGTACGCGGGACTGGGCGGGCGGCTGCAGGCCGTACCCTCGGCCGCCGTCGCCTGCGCCCTGGTCACGCTGCTGGCCGGGGTGCTGTTCAAGGCCGGAGGCGTGCCGGGCCACTTCTGGGTGCCGGACGTGGCGCAGGGCGCTCCCGCGGCCGTGGCGGCGTTCGTCACGACGGTTCCCAAGCTCGGCGCGTTCGCCGCGCTGTTCCGCATGGCGGAGGGGTTCTTCACGGCCTCCGCGGCCGACTGGCGGCTGCTGCTGGCCCTGGTCTCCGTCGCGACGATGACACTGGGCAACCTCGCCGCGTTCTTCCAGGACAACGTGCGCAGGCTGCTGGCGTACTCGACGATCAGCCAGGCCGGGTATCTCCTGCTGCCCGTCGTCGCCGCCGGACGCGGCGGCCTCGCGCGGCCCGCGCTGCTGTTCTATCTCGGCGCGTACGCCGTCACGAACCTGGGGGCCTTCGCCGTGGTCGTCGCCGCCGGGCGCGACTCGCTGAACGGCTACACCGGTCTGGCCAGACGCGCGCCCGCTCTGGCCGCCTCCCTGACCGTCTGTCTGCTCGGGCTGGTCGGCACCCCGCCGACCGCGGTCTTCTTCGGCAAGCTGATGGCCTTCGCCGCCGCGTGGGACGGCGGTTACGCCTGGCTCGCCGTGGTCGCGGCGGTGAACACCGTCGCCAGCGTTTTCTACTACCTGCGGTGGATCGTCCCGGTGTTTCGGCCGTCGGTGTCCCTCCCCGCGGAGACGGCGCCGGCGGGGAGGGGGCGGGAAACGGTGAGCCAGGAGGGCGCGGCCACGAGGGAGACGGCGCGGACCGCGGCCCTGGTCGCCTGCGCCACGGCCACGGCCTCGGTCGTTTTGGGCCTGGCCAGCGGCGTGGCGCTCGCACTCGGCGGTCCCTAGCCCGGTGCCCGGCGTTGCGCCCTGGTCACCACGCAGGCGCGGAGGACCTCACCGAGGGCGGGTCACACACAGTTGACCGAGACGTTGAGGTGGTTGGCGTAGAAGACCCCGCCCGGGTAGAACACCCTGGCGTTGATCGTCCTGCCGACCGAGACGGGCGCGACCGCGAAGGTGGTGCTCCTGATGGTGACGGGCCCGGGGTCGGGCTCCCCCGGAAACATGATCGTCTGCCTGGTGTCGCTGTGCCCGAGGTCCCTGCCGTTCGCGGCGGCGCCCCACCACTGGTAGCGCACCGCGACCGGGCGCGGGCCCAGGGTGTCGCTGTAGACCCTGACGGTGAGCCGGTAGTACCACGTGGCCGGCCGCCCCGAGGCGTCCAGCGCCCGTCCCGAGGGGGTGCACCGTCCCCGGTAGTAGGTCGGCCCGCTGAGCCGCGCGCCCTGAATCGGGCTGTCGGCCGCGGACGCCGGAACGGCGGGCGCCAGCAGACCCGCGAGGACGAGCATCGTCCCCGTCACACGTGTGATTCCCATCGCTTTCCCATCTGCGCACGTGCCTTTCACCTCCCGCGGACGCGGTCGGCCGATTCGACGATCGGCCAGTTCAGGCGGGCGGGAAAGCCCTAACGGCATATCCGTACAAGGCCGTACAGGGCACTCAGGGACACGGGGGCCGGTAGTCGACACCCGAGAAGTAGCCGTCCCAGTCGGCGCGGCTGAGAGCCGGGTACGCCAGGGCGCAGACCCGGGCCGCCAGATGGCCGGGATCGACGTCCCAGAGCCGGATCGAGCCGTCGGTGCCGCCGGAGGCCAGCAGACGGCCCACGGGGGCGAAGACGAGCCCTCTGACGGCCTCGGTGTTCGTTGTCAGCACGGCCCAGAGGGCGGGACGGCCCGGGGCCGTGACGTCCCAGAGCCGCACCGCGCCCTCGCCGCCCCCGGTGGCCAGGATCCGCCCGTCGGAGCTGAAGGCGGCGGCGTCGACGAAGGTGGTGTGGCCGGTCAGGACGGACAGGAGGCGGGGACGCGCGAGGTCGGCGAGGTCGGCGAGGTCCCACAGCCGCACCGTGGTGTCCTGGCCCGCGGTCGCCAGGGTGCGGCCGTCCGGGCTGAAGACCGCGGTGAAGACCGCGTTGCCGTGCCCGCGCAGTACGGCCGCCGCCACCGGATGCCGGGGGTCGGACAGATCCCACAGGCGGGCCGTACGGTCGTAGCCCGCCGAGACCAGCAGGGGACGGCGGCGGTCGAAGACGATCGTGTTGACCGTGCCGGTGTGGCCGGTGAGCGCGGGCAGCTCGCGCGGGTCACGGGGGTCGGTGAGGTCCCACAGCCGGACCGTCCGGCTGTAGAGGCCGACCGTCGCCAGCAGACGCCCGTCGGGGCTGAAGACCGCGCTGTCCACCGGGCCGTCCGGCGTGGCCAGGTCGGCCAGGTGCACCGGGGCCGCGCCCGCCAGGTGCCAGAGCCTGACGGCCGAGCCGGGCCCGCCGGTCGCCATGAGCCGGCCGTCCTGGCCGGCCGCGACCACGCCCGTGCCCGCGATCAGCACCCGGCCCGCGGGACGGAACGGGTCGCCGACGTCCCACCACCGGGCCGTCCCCCGGTCCTGAGCCACCAGGACGCGCCCGTCGGAGGTGAACCGGTCGGGGCGGGTGCCGGGGATCAGGATGGGGCCGGGCAGATCCCACAGCCGGATCGTGTGGTCGTAACTGCCGGTGGCCAGCGTGTGGCCGTCGGGGCTGAAGACCACCGCGGAAACGGCGTTGGTGTCGATCGGCGAGCCCGGGTGGCCGGTGAGGACGGTCAGCTCGCGCGGGTGCCGAGGGTCGGTGACGTCCCACAGCCTGGTGGTCGCGTCGTCGCCGCCGGTCGCCACGGTGCGGCCGTCCGGAGCGAACGCCGCGGAGTACACCGGGCCGCCGTTCCCGGTCAGCGTCCCCTCCCTGCGGGGCCTGCGGGGGTCGGTGACGTCCCACAGCCCGGCGGTCCGGTCGGCGGACGTCGTGACCAGACGGCGCCCATCACGGCTGAACTCCACGGACAGCAACCCGTCCTTGTGGCCTGCCGCGACCGCGCTGAGGGCGGGATGGCGGGGATCGGTGATGTCCCACAGGCGAATCGTCCGGTCGAAGCTCGCGCTTACCAGCGTGTGCCCGCTGATCGCCAGGCCCTCGACGCTGGCCGTGTGCCCCGTCATCGTGGCCGCAGGCTTGGGCGCGCGGGGGTCTGCCAGATCCCACAGGCGCACGGTGTGGTCGTCTCCTCCCGTGGCCAGGAACCGCCCGTCGGGAGTGAAGGCCAGCGCTCCGGCGAAATCCCCGTACCCGGTCAGAGCCGTCAGCAACACGGGCGTTCGGGGGTCGGACAGGTCCCACAGGCGCATGGTGCGGTCCCCACCTCCCGTGGCCAGCAACCGTCCGCCGGGGTTGAAGGCCACGGCGCCGACGAAGCTCCCGTATCCGGTCAGCACCCCCCGCGCCTTGGGACGGTGGGGGTCGGACAGGTCCCACAGGCGCACGGTCCTGTCGACGCTCGCGCTGGCCAGGAGCCGTCCGTCCGTGCTGAGGGCCACGTCGTGGACGTAGTCGGTGTGGCCCCTCAGCAGGATGGCGTAGGGCGTGCCGAAGGTGCTGAGCAGGTTGCCGCGCGCCTCGGTGGTCGGGGCGAGACGGAAGGCGGCGAGGCCGAGCTGCGCGGCCAGCGCCGGGTCGGAGACCCGCAGCGTGCCAGACTCCTGGGCCACTTTGCGGGAGAGCGCGGCGTCGCGCTGCTCACGTGCCTCCAGCGTGCTCAGGACGGCGGCGACGCCGCCCGCACAGGCCAGCAGGAGCAGTAGGGACAGCCCCGCGGTGAGCCTGCGCAGGCGTCGCGCGCCGCGGCGGAGGGCGAGCCGCTCGTCGTGTTCCTGCCGGGCCGAGGCGTCGAGGAACTCCTGTTCCCGCAGCCCAGGCTCGGTGTACGGCCCCGCCGTCACGGCCCACTCCCTGGCCGCGGCCAGCCGGGCACCCCGGTAGAGGGCGGCCGGGTCCCGCCGCTCCGCCCGCCAGACGGCGGCGGCCTCGGCGAGCCTGCGGCCGATGACCAGTCCCTCGCGGTCGGTGTCCAGCCAGGCCCGCAGCCGCGGCCAGGCGCCGAGCAGCGCCTCGTGGCTGATCTCGACGGTCGCGGTGTCCGCGGTGATCAGCCGCTGCTCGATGAACCGGCCGAGCACGTGGGGTGTCTCCGCGCCCCCGTGGGTGAGCAGTTCGGTGACGGCGACGCGGCGCCGGGTGTCGGCGGTGTCGGCCCCGATGTGGGTCAGGGTGAGGAACAGGCGGCGGGCTGTCTCGCGCTGCGCGGCGGTGAGCCCGTCGTAGACCAGGTCGGCGCTGGCCGCGACGGCGTCGCCGATCCCGCCGATGCTCCGGTAGTCGGCGATCGTCATCCTCCTGCCCTGTCCCTGTCTCCAGGTGGCGTACAGGGCGTGGGACAGCAGCGGGAGCGCGCCCGCGTCGTGCGCGTGTCCCTCCGCCCTGCCGTCCCAGCCGGACATCTCACGTAGCAGCAGTTCGACGAGCCCCTCCTCGATCTCCACCCGCGCCTTGGCCGCGGGGGCGGCGATCGCCTCGCGCAGTTCCGCCTCGCTCATCGGCCCGACCGCGAGCTGCCCCGTCTGCACCGCCGCGACGAGCGGGGGGTGGCGCAGCGCGTGGGCGTAGAAGTCGGCCCGCATCCCGATCACCACGACGGCGCCGCGACCGGCGGTGCACAGCGCGTCGACGTAGCGCCGCCGTTCCTCCTCCTCTGCGCAGACGGTGAACAGCTCCTCGAACTGGTCGACCACCACGACCAGGCGCGCGGGCGGCCCCCCGGCGCGCGGGGCGTCCCCGTCCGCCAGGCCTGGCTCCCCTCGCAGCCGGGTGGCGACCGTCTCGGCGGACTCCCCCGTGAGGGCGGCGAGCCTGGCCCCGAGTTCGTCCGCGGGATGGGCTCCTGGGCTGAGCGACAGCACCTGCCAGGCCGTCCCACCGGAGACCGGAGGAGGCGCCGTGCCCCGGGCCGCGACCGCCGCCGCGCCCGTTCTTCCTGGGCCTCCCGGGCCTCCCGGGCCTCCCGGCGCGCCCGGCACGACGCCCGCGCGCAGCGCGGCGACCAGCCCTGCCTGCAGCAGCGAGGACTTCCCCGATCCGGACGTGCCGACCACCATCTGCAGGCCGCCCCCCTGGGCGTTCAGTCGGGCGACCTTGGCGACCAGTTCCCTGGTCAGCGCCTCGCGGCCGAAGAACCACCCGGAGTCCTCCGCGCCGAAACCGGCCAGGCCACGGTACGGCGCGGGCCCGGGGGGCCGCCGCCCTGGCGCCTGCCGTACCCGGCGCCAGGCCTCCAGCCACCGCCCGGCCGACTCCGCGTCACCGGCCCCGCACGCTTCCAACACCCGTACCAGCAGGTCGCGCGAGGCCGTCGCAGGAAGGCCTCGGCCCGCGAACCAGTCACCGATGGTGCTGTGCGCGCTCCGTGTCCCGACCTTGGCCGCCACCTGCCTGACCGTCAGGCCCGCCTGCTCGCGCAGCAGCGAGAGCTCACGGCCGAAGTCCTGGCGGCTCCGGATCCTGGCGGGGTCGGGCGAGCCGGTCTCGGCTGAAACGGGATCGGACACTCCGGCCTCCTCCATCAACGCCCCGCACCAGCAAGTCGCCGGAGAGGCATCGATGGTTACACCCCCGCTCCCCGCACGCCCCCACACCTCCGCACGACCCGCACGCCTCCGCACAGCCGTACGGCTCCGCGCGGGCCCGGCTCCCTGCGGCCGGGCGGGAGAAGGCGGGGGCCCCGGCGTTCACGAGCCGATGCCGAGGAAGTCCCCGACGAGCTCCGCGATCATCGTCGCCCCCCGGGTGTTCTGGTGGATCATGTCCGTCGTCAGCTCGAGGCCCCGGCTCCTGGAGATGGCGTCGAACGAGCGGCCCAGCATGAAGTGCTGCATCGCGGCGCGGGCGGACAACGGCCTGCCGTCCTGGAACCGGATGCCCGGCCGGTGGCCACCCTCCTTCAGGTGAGCGGTCTGCCGCTCGTTGAGCGGGAGATACGTGACGCCGTGGGTCTCCGCGATCCTCTTCACAACGGCGCTGTAGCGCGCCGAGCGCAGCACGGATTCGGAGCCGAGCTCCTCCCCGAGCACGGGAAGGGAGAGCAGTCCGACCGAGGCGGTGGTCTCCCTCGTGAGCCGACTCACGATCGTGGTGAGGTTCTCCTCGTACCAGTCGATCGTCGGCCGTACCGGGAGCTTCTTCATCCGCGTCATCATGCGGACGTTCTTCTCGGTAAGGCTCGCATTGGCGTCGTTGGTGCCCAGAAGAACGGTCACGACGTCGGGCCGCCGCTCGATCACGGAGTCGAGACGCTGGAGCGCGTTGTAGGCGAGATCGCCGTTCACCCCCACGTTGGCGAAGGTGAACGGACGCCCCTCGGCACGGCTCCGCAGCATCTTCACGTAGTCGGCGCTGACCTGGCCTCGGGTGATGCTGTCGCCGAAGCAGACGACCCTGGTCGGTGACGTGGCCATGATGCCCCCATCTCTCGTCGGCTCACCTCCGTGGATCACATGACCATCAAGGTGGGTGAGCGCTCACTCACCTGTTATGATGGTCAAGCATCCAAGGCCTGTCAATTTCGGGAGCACAGCGTGGCGAGCACCAGGGACCGGATCCTCGACGCGGCGGCGGACGTCATGCGCGAGCTCGGGCTGGCCCGTACGACCACCAAGGAGATCGCCCGCGCCGCGGGCTGCTCCGAGGGCCTGCTGTACAAGCACTTCCGCAGCAAGGAAGAGCTGTTCCTCGGAGTCCTGCACGAACGCACCGCCGGGAGTTTCACGGCGCGGCTCGCGGCGCTCGCCGAGCGGGCGGGGCGGGGCACGGTCCGCGGAAACCTGACGGAGCTGGCGCGGGCGGCCATCGACTTCTACGAGGACAGCTTCCCGCGGGCCGCCTCGGTCTTCTCCGAGCCGCAGCTGCTGACGAGCCATCGCGAATGGCTGCGGGAGCACGGCGTCGGCCCCCACCTGGTCAACGTACCGCTCGCGGGGTATCTCCGCGCGGAACGGGAACTCGGCCGTGTGGAACAGGGCGTCGATCCCGACGCGGCGGCGGCGCTGCTCTTCGGCGGCTGCCTGCAGTACGCGTTCTTCTCCGCCCTCACATCACCGGACCGGTCGGCGGAGACGTACGTGGAGGGCCTGGTCAGCACCCTGCTCGACGGGATCGCGGACACCCCGGGCGCCTAGTACATCGAGATGTGGACGTGGTCGTAGTGGTTGGCGGTGACGCCGCCCCGGTCCGACATGAAGCGCCAGCCGGAGCCCGAGTTGATGCGCTGGCGCCAGATCACGTACTTGACACCGAGCCTGTCCTTGTTTTTGAGGGCCCAGGCGGCTATCTCGTCGCCGAGCCTGACGTTGTCCGCCGTGGGCATGGAGCCGCCGCCGCTCATCATGAAGTCACAGGCCCGGCCGAGCGGATGCTCCCCGCCTCCCGCGATGCCGCCGTCGGCGCGGTAGCAGCCGATGCCGAACCGCACGCCGAAGCGCTGCGCGACCAGCTGCCGGACCAGGCGCATCCTGGGCGTGATGTTGTCGGGCCCCGACGGCAGCTGGGGAACCCACGTGCCGTCCGCCCTCCTGAGTCCCGGGGTCGGGTAGATCCGGTCGATCCTGTCCTTGATCTTGGCGATCAGCTCCTGGTTCTGCTTCTTCTGACCGTCGAGCTTCTTCAGTGACGCGCGGAGCTCGGTGGCGCGTTTCGCCGCCGAGGCCTGGGCCTCCCGGTAGGTGTCACGGACCCCCGCGAACCCCTGAAGCCTGGCGTCCTGCTCGTTCACGATCTGCTGGGTGAGGGCCAGGTGGTTCAGCATGGTGGCCGGGTCCGCGCCGCCCATCAGTGCGGGGAGCGTCCCGATGCCTCCGGTGCGGTACCTCTGGGTGGCCATCAGGCGGATCTCCTCCGCGGCCAGCTCGAAGTCCTGCTGCGCCCGCTGCAGGCTGACCTTGGCGGCCCTCTCGGCCTTCTCCGCCTTCTGCAGCGCGACCCGTCCCGCGTAGTACTCGGCGATCATGGCCTCGGACCGCTTCTGGAGCTGCGCCAGTTCCTTGCGGAGCTGCTTGGCGGTGGGTTTTGGCGCGGCGTGGCCCGCGGACGCGCCTCCGGCGCACATCACCATGACGGTGAAGGACGCGGCCAGGACCCTGAGCGTGCCCCGCCACCGGTCATCGCGGGACAGAGCCGCCACGTCTCTCCTTCTCGCCGACTTCTCACCGGCCTTTTCGCCGGCCTTTTCGCCAGGGGAGGAGCTCTCTGGCCCCCTCCCCGAGGCATGGGACACCGACCGGCAGGGCATCGGACGGCGACGCCTCCCGTCCGATGGACGATAGTAGAAGATGGTGCACCGAACGCGGCGACCATGCCAAATCGGGCAAAGTTTGCCCGCACAGACGGCTTTCCCGGCAGATACCCACCCCGAATGCGCCATCACCTCCTACGAGAAATCGTCGCTAAGCAACAGCTCTCCCCTGCTCCGACCACTCCAGAAGGTCGAGCACCCGGTCACACCCGTCGTAGAGCCAGCATTGCCACTGGTCAAAGCCATCAGCCCCCCACCCCCGCGCGACACGAGGACATTTCGCCCTACCGCCTCCCCTCCCCCATAGCTACTATTCTCAGTCGTAGAATGGTCGCACCTGAGAGCCGGAGACAGGTGGAGGGCGATGAACGGCTCCGCGCCCGGCCTGTCCGCCGGTTCTGCGCGCGAACCGCCATCCGGCGGGCGGCGGACCCCTGTCCGCCGCGGACGGTGCGGCGAGCAGACGTCACATACCGGAAAGAGGCCAGCCAGTCATGTTCACCAACCGATCGACCAGCCGCAGGCTCACCCTGACGGCCGCCGCCTCGGCGTGCGCGCTCGCGCTGCTCACCGCCTGTGCGGAGACCGGCGCCCCGACGTCGGCGCTCACCGGCACCACCGACGCGCCCACCGCGACCGGCGCGAGCGAGCGGCCCTCGGCGTCCTTCAACGCCGCCGACATCGCGTTCGCCCAGATGATGATCCCGCACCACCGGCAGGCCGTGGAGATGGCCGGGCTCGCCGGGACACGGGCCTCCGACCCCCGGGTGAGGAAGCTGGCCGCGGAGATCGAGGCCGCCCAGGCCCCCGAGATCGCCACCATGACCGGCTGGCTGGCCGACTGGGGCAGGCCCGTGGCCCCCGGAGAGGGACACGAGGGGCACGAGGGAAGCGGCATGCCGGGGATGATGTCCGAGGCGGACATGGCAAGGCTCGAGAAGGCGAAGGGCAAGGAGTTCGACCGGATGTTCCTGGAGATGATGATCGCCCATCACCAGGGGGCGGTCGAGATGGCCGGGACAGAGCTGACCAAGGGCGTCAACCCCCAGGCCAGGCAGCTGGCCGAGACCATCGAGCGCACACAGCGGGCCGAGATCGAGCGGATGCGGCAGCTGCTCGGCCGGTCCTGACCGGCTCGCCGGGCGCTCCCGGCGAGATGCCCACCGAGGTTCACCGGATCCGCGCCGGTGCCGGTCAGGTCCGCGTCCCCGCTCGCCGTACTGGCGTCCTGGAAAAGCCCGTGGCCCGGCGGGGACACGCGGGCACCGCGCTAGAAGAGCGAGATCGTGTGGCAGTGGTGGGCGAGGAACGAGCCGACGCCCGGGATCGCCACCACCGCCGCGGGACCCGCGAGCAGGGCGCCCAGCGCCGCCAGTCCGGCCAGGCGTTCCCCGCGTCCCAGGGGAGGGGCCGGGCTGAGCATGCGCCTGACCCGGATGAGTGCCGTCTCGCCGCCCGCGCCGAGCGCGAAGGCGGGGGCGTTCCCCGTGGCAAGCCGTACCAGGGCGGCGGCGATGTGGACCCGCGGGTGGCGGCGGGCGGCGACGTCGTCGGCGAGGAGCTCGACCAGGCGGGCGATCTCACTCCTCGCCCTCGCGAAGAGCGGCAGGCGGAAGAACGCCATGGAGAGGGCTTCGGCGGCGGCCAGCACGAGGTGGTGACGCCCGCGCAGGTGCGCCCGCTCGTGGGCCAGCACGGCGGCCACCTGCTCGGGGGCCAGGGATCCGAGCGCGCCCGTGGTGATGACCGCCCTGCCGCGCCGCCCTGGCAGACAGTAGGCGACCGCCTCCCCGTGGTCGAGCACGATGGCGCCGAGCTCGCCGTCGTGGCGGCCCAGGACGTCGAGCATCCCGGCGTGGCGCCGCCGCTCCCGCCCGGCTCCGATCAGCACGGCCGCCCCGCAGTAGACAACCCTGGCCACGACCAGCCCGGCGCAGGACAGCGCCGCCCCGGCGAACGGCGACGCGGGGACTCCCCCCTCGGAGAAAAGCATCGCGCACACCTCGAAGAGCTCCGCCAGCCGGTGCCCGACCGCGGGGGCCGGGAGCGCGACGGCGACCGCGGCGAGGAGCGCGGAGGCGACGACGGAGGCGCACGCGGCCAGCCACACGGCGATCGCCAGGCGAGGGGCGCGCCCGGCCCATCCGGCCAGGGCCCGCGGCTCCCTCCGCCTCCACGGCGCCAGTGTGGCGACGATGGCGTATGCCGCCAGGACGGCGGCGGCCGTCACGCGCGACCCCCGGGGGGGTATACCTTGAGCGCGGCCTCGAGCGCCGCCGCCTCCTCCGGGGTCAGCCGCTCCAGGAAGTGCACCAGCGTGGCCGCCTGGTTGCCGCCGGAGGCGAGGGCGCTGCGCATGAGCTCGGCGGTGTGGGCTTCCTTGCTGGCGACCGTCTCGTAGACGTAGGCCCTGCCGACCGCCTTTCTGCGGAGCAGGCCCTTGGTGTGCAGCTTGTCCATCACGGTCATGACCGTGGTGTAGGCGATCTCCCGCTCACGGCGAAGGTCCTCGAGCACGTCTCTGACCGACGCGGGCCTGCGGTACGACCACAGGCGCTCCATGATCGCGGACTCCAGGTCTCCCAGACCACGCATCGCGTGAGACTCCCATCTACCTGCGGATCATTTGATGCTACCCGGCGTCGTAGACAACCGGCCACGCCCTTCCGTCACCCTCCCCGCCGGACTCCCCCGCTTTCCCGCCCCCTCCGCCCACCCGCCGGGGAGGGGGACTCCGGGGCACCCAACCGCCCGGCCGCCCCCTCGTCGCCGCCCCGTGGCCCGCACCGATCACGGGTAGTAGAACCCAGATTTTGCGTTATACCCCCCAGGGGTATAACGTAGGCGAATGTCACCGGCCGACGCCAAGGAGGTTGCAATGTCAGAGCCGATGCGGCACACGGAGCACGACGGGCACGCGGGCGGCGGAACGCCCGGCCACACGGGGCACGTGGGGCACGTGGGGCACACAGAACATATGGGACACGAGGGGCACGCGGAACACGAGGGGCACGACCACCACGCGCACACCGGCCACACGGGGAAGGTGACCTGGCGGACGGCGGCGTCCGCCACCCTGCACTGCCTCACGGGCTGCGCGATCGGCGAGGTGCTCGGCATGGTGATCGGCACCGCCCTCGGCTGGTCGAATGCGCCCGTCCTCGTGCTGTCGGTCGCCCTGGCCTTCGTCTTCGGTTACGCACTCACCCTGACGGGGCTGCGCAGGGCCGGGGTCGGCTGGCGCGACGCCGTACGGCTCGCACTCGCCGCGGACACCGCCTCGATCATCGTCATGGAGATCACCGACAACGCCGTGATGGTCGCGGTTCCCGGCGCGATGGACGCGGGACTCGGCAGCGGCCTGTTCTGGGGCGCCCTCGCCTTCTCCCTGCTGGCGGCGTTCCTCGTCACCACCCCCGTCAACAAGTGGATCATCGGGCGGGGCCGGGGACACGCGGTGGTGCACGCCTACCACCACTGACGCCTCACCGGAAAGCCCCGCCCCAGGGGCCGCACAGGGCCCGCGACGCCTCGACGGCGCCGCGGGCCCTCCTCGTCCGAGGACGGGCCTCGCGCCCGGAAAAGCGGCACGGAGCCCGGAAGGGCGGCCCGGCGAGCCACGCGAAGGGCCCGCCGCACGGGGAAAACGAAGATCGAAACGACGCCCCGGGGAAGCTGTCCACCCTCCCAAGATCGTACGGACCCAAAATAAATCATCACTCTTTACATTGATGTGACTTGTTCACGGGGGGTGAGCACCATATGTTTTGGGACCAAACATTGAGCATGCCTCGCTGTAGGAGTCCTCGATGCGCATCACCCTTGATCTCCCGGTGCTCGACACCACGGCGTCGGCAGCCGATCCTGCCCTGACCTGTGCAGAGCCCGTGGCGAGACGGGGTGACCGGCGCCTTACGCCCACGACCAGATCCCGATCCGGGCGAACAGCCGGGCTGTACGACGTGCCCACCATCTCGACGATCCCGGGTGGCCGATCACTCCGCCACCGTTGATCGCCAGACCCCCCAGACCTCATGAAAGGCACCGTCCCATGGGAATGATCTCCAAGGGCCTCGCGGCGGGAGCGGTCGCGCTCCTGGCCGTCAGCGCCGCCGCGTGCGGTTCGGGCGACACAGGGACCTCCGGCGACGCCAAGGGCGCCACGGCGACCGACCCCATCGTCGTAGGGGCGATCAGCTCCCTGAGCGGTCCCGCCGCCTTCCCCGAGGCGTCCCAGGCCGCCAAGGCCGTCTTCGATCGCGTCAACGCCTCGGGAGGGATCAACGGCCGCAAGATCTCCTACGTCAGCGTCGACGACAAGGGCGACCCCAGCACGGCGGCCCAGGCCTCGAGGGACCTCATCCAGAACAAGGGCGCCGTCGTGCTCGCCGGTGGTGCCAGCCTGCTGGACTGCCAGGTCAACGGTGCCTTCTACGCCCAGTCGGGCATCTCCTCGATCTCCGGCACCGGCATCGACCCCGGCTGCTTCACCTCCCCCGCCATCTCGCCGGTGAACACCGGCCCCTACCTCGGCACGACCGTCACCCTCTACCACGCGTCCGAGGTGCTGAAGATAGACAAGCTGTGCGGCTTCTTCGTGATCCTCGGCGGCACGTCCGACGCGTACAAGGGCGCCGTCGACGAGTGGTCGAAGATCACCGGCAAGCAGCTGCTCATCAACGACCGAAGCCTGTCGGGCAACACCACCGACTACACCCCCTACATCCTGCGGGCGCGTGACGCGGGCTGTAAGGGCGTCGTCTTCAACGGCACCGAGCCCATGTCGGTCGGCTGGGTGAAGGCCGCGAAGGCGCAGGGCATCACCGGCATCAAGTGGCTGGTGCTCACCTCGACCTACACCGACGCCGCGTCCAAGGCCTTCGGCGACGCGGGCAAGGACGTCGTGGCCCTGTCGGAGTTCGAGCCCTACTCGGACGCCTCGTCTGAGGCGACGAAGGACTGGCGGGAGCTCATGACCAAGAGCAACGTGCCGCTCACCTCGTTCGCCGAGGGCGGCTACCAGGCGGCGACGAACCTGGTGACCGTGCTCAAGGGCATGAAGGGCGACATCACCCGCGAGTCGGTGACCGCGGCGCTGAAGGCGCTCCCGCCCATCGAGTCGGGCATGGTGGGCACGCCGTACACCTTCGGCCCCGACCAGGCGCACGCCTCCAACAGGGCGGCCAAGTTCGTCCAGCCGGAGAACGGTTCCTGGAAGGTCATGACCCCGGACTGGATCCGGCTGCCCAATGCTTGAGGGTGCCATCGCAGGCCTGACCGCGGGCGGCGCCTACGCCGTCCTCGGTCTGTGCCTGACTCTGATGTATCGCCTGGGCCGGGTGGTCAACCTGGCCCAGGCGGCGATCGGCGTCGTCGGTGTCTACACGATGTCGGTGCTGGTTGACGGCGGCCTGCCGTACGCGCTCGCGGTCCTGGTCGGCCTGGCCGGGGCGGCACTGGTCGCCGCGGGGCTCGGCTACATGATGGGCCGGTGGTTCGCCGAGGCCGGGACCGACCAGCGTTCCGCGATCGCCATCGCCTATCTCGTCGGCCTGCTGGCCGCCGAGTACCTCGCCTTCGGCACCGACCCCCGTCAGATCCCTGGCCTCCTGGGCGCCCCGCTGGCGGTCGTCGGTGGCGTCACCATCACCCAGGCGGCCGCGGTCTGCGTGGCCGCGGCGGTGCTCATCACCGCGGGCGTTTCGGTGTTCCTGGCCAGGACGGCCGTCGGGCTGCGGCTGCGGGCGCTGTCGCAGCGGCCGACCACGGCCGAGCTGATGGGCATTCCGAGCCGCCGCCTCGGCGTCGGGCTGTGGGCCGTGACCGGCCTGCTGGCAACCGCCGTCCTGCTGGTGGTCGCCCCGCAGCAGAACAGCGACCAGCTCTCCCTCGGCCTCATGGTGATCCCGGCGTGCGCCGCGGCCCTGGTCGGAGGGTTCAAGAGCCTGGTCGGCACCGCCGTCGGCGGGCTCGCGCTCGGCGCCCTGCAGGGGGCGCTCGCGCACGTCAGTCAGCTGCAGGAGTTCCGCGACGTGGTTCCCTTCGTGGCGATCCTCGCGATCCTGCTCTGGTCCCAGCGTGGGGAGGTGTGGGATGCGGCGCGTTGAGGCGACCGGACCCGCGGCACAGCTCGTCGGCGCACTCGCCGTGATCGCCCTGCTGGCCGCCGTGGTCCCGCAGTACTGGCTCTTCCTCGGCACCACCGCCCTGGTGACGGCGATCGCGCTGAGCGGGCTCGGCATCGTCACCGGCCGGGCGGGCATGATCTCGCTCTGCCAGATGTCGTTCATGGCACTGGGCGCCTGGATCGTCTGCGAGCTGAACGTCCTGGCGGCGCCGGGCGGACTCGTCGTCTGGGTGCTGGTAGGCGGCATCGCCGCCGTTCCCCTCGGCATGCTCCTCGGGCTGCCCGCGCTGCGGCTGCGCGGCGTGCACCTCGCGGTGGTGACACTGGGCTTCGCCGCGGCGGCCGACGTGATCATCGCGGCGGCGGGCTTCCCCGGCGCGACCACCTTCCAGCAGGTGCTCAGGCCCTCGTTCATCGCCACCGACACCGCCTACTTCGTGTTCGCCGCGCTGGTCTTCGTCGCCGGGGCGGTCGCGATGCGGCTGCTCGGCCGCACCCGGTACGGCACGGCATGGCGGGCCCTGCGCTTCTCCGAGCGCGCCACGGCCGCGGCGGGCATGAGCGTGCCCCGCGCCAAGCTGGCCGCGTTCGCGCTGAGCGCCTTCTTCGGCGGCGTGGCGGGAGGCGTGCTGGCCGGGCAGATCGGCGTGGTGACCGCGCAGAACTTCGACACCGTCGACTCCCTCGTGCTACTGGTCGTGGCCGTCATGGCGGGCAGCGAGTACGCGGGCGGAGCGATCGCCGGAGGCCTCCTGATGGTGTTCGTCCCGGAGATCTTCAAGAGCATCGGCATCCCGCAGGACTGGGGCAGCCTGATGTTCGCCGTCGGCGCCGTGCAGACGCTGTCGACCGGGCTCAGCATGAGCGAGGACCTGGTGCGCCGGTTCCGCCGCCGCAGGGCCGTACCCGAGGAGCGCAGACAGCGCCAGGAGCGGCGGGCCGCCGCCGTGACACCGGTGCGGGGGGAAAATCCCGTCCTGGTGGTCGAGGGACTGTCCGTCGCCTACGGGCGGATCACCGCGCTCGCCGGGGTCGACCTGGTCGTCCCCGAGCGGACCGTGATGGGGCTGATCGGCCCGAACGGCGCGGGCAAGTCGACGTTCACCGACGCCGTGACCGGTTTCATCCCCGGCGCGACCGGCTCGGTCACGCTCGACGGGCGGCGCCTCGACGGCCTTCCCGTCCATCGCAGGGCGGCGGCGGGCCTGCGCCGGACCTTCCAGCAGGACCGCGTTCCGCCGGGGCTCACCGTGGCGGGGTTCCTCCGCTTCTCCGCGCACCGGCGGGTGAGCGCGGCCGAGCTCGAGGAGATGGCCGACTTCCTGAACGTGGGCGCGCTGAACCGGCACGTCAGCGAGCTGGACGTGGGCAGCAGGCGGCTGCTCGAGGTCGCGGGCGCGCTGCTCTCACGGCCCAAGGTGATCATCCTGGACGAACCCGCCGCGGGTCTCGCCCACGCCGAGTCCATGGAGCTCGCCGAGCGCCTGACGGAGGTGCCCGGCCGGTTCGGGGCCTCGGTCCTGCTGATCGAGCACGATCTGGAGATGGTCCGGCGGGCCTGCGCCGAGGTCGTGGTGCTGGACTTCGGCGAGGTGATCGCGGCCGGCCCTCCGGCGACGACGCTGGCCAGGCCCGAGGTCGCCCGTGCGTATCTGGGAGACGAGGTGGCGCTGGCATGACGTCCAGGCTGGTTCTGGAGGAGGTGACCGTCGCGCGCGGTGGCGCCCCGATCGTCAGGGGGGTCTCGCTCAGCGCGCCCGCCGGTGAGGTGACCGCGCTGCTCGGGCCGAACGGCGCGGGCAAAACCACGCTCCTGGAGTCGATCTCCGGCGTGATCCCCGTCACGAGCGGCACCGTCTCCCTCAACGGCACGAAGCTCACCGGTCTCGACCGGGTCGCCCGTGCCAGGGCGGGAGTCGCCCACGTCGAGCAGGGCCGTACGGTCTTCCCCGACCTGACGGTCGCGGAGAACATCCTCGTGGTACGGCGCGGCCCCGGCGTGATCGACCAGGCCCTCGAGCTGTTCCCCGAGCTGCACAAGAGGCTCGACGTCGCCGCCTCGCTCCTGTCGGGAGGGGAGCAGCAGATGCTCGTGCTCGCCAGGGCGCTGGCGGCCAGGCCGTCGGCGCTGCTGATCGACGAGATGTCGCTCGGCCTCGCCCCGGTGATCGTCCAGCGGCTGCTGCCCGTGGTGCGGAACCTGGCCGAGTCGGGGGTCGCCGTGCTGCTCGTCGAGCAGTTCGCGACGCTGGCTCTGAAGATCGCGGACACGGCGCACGTGCTCGCGAGCGGTTCCCTGACGTATTCGGGGCCCGCGGCCGAGCTGCGCTCGACCCCGGGAAGGCTGCACGCGGCCTACCTCGGGGAGGCCGCGCCCGCCGCGCCCGCCCCGGGAGAGAGGACCGCCGAATGAGGACCGCCGAATCCGGGTGACCGCGCACAGGTCCCAGCCCCGCCTGTGCCCGGACGCCCGCGACCGCCCGCAGATCGACGACGATGTGACGGGGACGCTCAGCCTGCTGGGGAACGGCTCGATCGTGGTCGACACCGGCAAGGGGACG
>NZ_JBFBCE010000088.1:0-40374 GCF_040689595.1 Streptosporangium sp. NPDC051023
CGGGGGGCGGGGCGGCGGGCCCCCCCCCCCCCTCCGCCGGGGGCGCCGCCGACGTCGTGGCCTGCGGGGCCGAGGTCCCGCATCCGGCGAGTACGGCCACGGCGGCGACCAGGACGGAACCACGGGTTATGACAGACATGGACATGTCGCTCCTTGCTTTACAGGACGTGGGCCAGGAACGCGGCGGTGCGCTCCGAAGCGGGCGAACGCAGTACCTGCTTCGCCGGGCCCTGTTCTTCGATGACGCCTCCGTCGAGGAACACCACGGTGTCCCCCACTTCCTGGGCGAACCCCACCTCGTGCGTGACGACGAGCATGGTCATGCCCTGGCCCGCCAGGTCGCGCATGACCCCGAGGACCTCGCCGACCAGCTCCGGGTCCAGCGCGCTCGTCGGCTCGTCGAACAGCAGCACCGACGGGTCCATCGCCAGCGCGCGGGCGATCGCCACCCGCTGCTGCTGGCCGCCGGACAACTGCGCCGGACGTTTGTCCGCGTGCGCGGCCAGTCCCACCCGCGCCAGCAGCTCCCGTGCCCGTTCCCTGGCCACGTCCCGCTCGCGCCGCAGGACCGTCACCGGGCCAAGCATGACGTTCTCCAGCGCGGTGAGGTGCGCGAACAGGTTGAACTGCTGGAACACCATGCCCATCCTGCGACGGGTCATGGCCAGCCGCTTCGGCGACGACTCGACCAGCCTGCCGTCGCGCGGCTCATACCCGACCAGCTCGCCGTCGACGGCCACCAGCCCCGCGTCGAGCGTCTCCAGATGCGCGATGCAACGCAGCAGCGTGCTCTTGCCGCCGCCGGAGGGGCCGAGGAAGCAGACCACCTCACCGGGCGTGACATCGAGGTCGATGCCGCGCAGCACCGGGATGCCGCCGTAGGACTTGCGCAGACCCCGTACGCTCACCGCGCCCTTCACCGCAGCCCCCGCTCCAGGTAGTGCTGACCGATCGAGGCCAGGCTGACCAGCGCCAGGTACCACAGGGAGGCGACCAACAGCAGGGCGATGACCTGGTAGTTCTGGCCGTAGATCTGCTGGGCGCGGGTCAGCAGGTCACCGCCGCCGATGACCGAGACCATCGAGGTGCCCTTGAGGATGAGGATGAACTGGTTGCCGAGCGCGGGCAGGATCACCCGGATGGCCTGCGGCACGATGATCCGCCTCGACGCCTGCCCCGGAGTCATGCCGATCATGAGCGCGGCGTCCACCTGACCGCGCGGGATCGCGAGGAAACCACCTCGGATGATCTCCGCCATGTAGGCGGCCTCGTGCAGGGCCAGCCCGAACAGCGCGGCGATGAACGGGGTGATGAGAGTGTTGGCGTCGCCGTACCAACCGAGCGAGGTGCCGGGAATCCCGATGCCGATCCTGGGGAAGAGCAGGGCGAGGTTGAACCAGAAGACGAGCTGGACGAGCAGCGGCGTGCCTCGGAAGAACCAGATGTAGGCGGCGTAGGCCGCGCTGAGCACCGGGTTGCCCGACTGTCTCATCAGGGCCAGCAGCATTCCGATGAGCAGGCCGAGCAGCAGCGTGGACACGGTGAGCAGTAGGGTGACGCCGACCCCACTGAGGATGGGTTCGGCGAACAGATAAGACCCGATCACCGCCCAGTCCAGGTTGGGGCTGGTGACAACCGTCCAGAACAGCCAGGCGGTCAGTGCGAGCAGCACCGCGCCGAGCCCCCAGCGCGAACCCAGGCGCCGCCGCGGCGCTATGGGCATCTTCGAGAGTTCGTCGAGCACGCGACGAACGTAGGACCGCTCTCAGTGCCAAGGCTTGACGCTGGCTGCACTCTTGTGGGATCTCCCGGCACAAATGCCACGTCCCACTTGATCGTTTCGTCCGCTCACCCACCGAAGATCCGGTCGTACGGGCTTCTCGGGAGACCTACCGTCCCAGCACGCCTCTCTTGCGGTAGTGCCCTACAGGAGTCAAGTGATCAGGAGATGCAGGTGCCGCCCCACACTCACGATGCGAGGCGGCACACATTGCATTGCTCTCGAATATGAGTTTCGGAAAAGCAGCTCTAAGCTACTCGGTTCCCCTCAAGGGGCCGAACCTCGAAGGAGTGTGATGATCCCCTGCATCCTCATGCCAGGAGAATCCACCAGCCACCACATAGCTAGCTTTTCCATCGAGCAGGAAAAGTTGCTTCCCGATCACCTCTTCTGACTCATTTACGAGTATTTCCCTCTTTTCATCACCTTCGACACAGAAGATGATGAGCTTACTGTACGTTGGCCGAATCAGCATAAGTTCGACCCCTACGAATACCACATCGATTCGAGTCGAGAACCCCGCGACATTGACGCTCCGCAGGAGAAGAGTCGAATGACTCACGGAGTACTGCCAAACCTGGAATCCCCGATGCCACTCAGCGATCTTCTGCATTTTTATTTTCCCGGCTTAGGCCATGCCGCCGGTTCCGGAATGCTGACCGGGCGACCCTTCTGGTAAAAGGTGATGCTACTCCACGGCCGGTTTCCGAGCCGCACCGCCTTACCTATAATATACATCTCCCGCTCAGTGGCGAACCAGTTATCCCCCATCCCGTTCTTGTAGGCGGCCATAAAGAGCTCCGCAGGACTATTCCCCCCGGCAAACCCATCGAGCGATACGTGGATGTTGACACTGGGATCATTGGCGGCACGATGAACCAGACTCTGCCAGTTTGGATCATCCAGGTAATGCGTAAATCCATTGTCCGTGGCGAACTTCTCCAAGTTGTTCGCCTTTATCCCCAGCGCCACGTCAGAGCAAGGAACGGCGTTGTGAACCAGCAGGCTTTGACTGCCGGCCGCCACATAATATGTATGAAGGTCGGCAACCGTGAAGTTGTAGACCTGTTGATATGCGGTCCATTTTTTGATCGCGGTGATCTGGACGTAGGTGCCGGCCGATGTGCGCAGGGACATGCCAGGTTTAAGGTCCTTGGCGTTGACCCACTTGTGCAGTTCAGATACCCAGAAGGGGTGGATCTCGGTGGCGATGACCAGGCCGGTCTTGTTCCCCTTCCTTCCGTCGGTGTCGACGGTGATCTGGACGAGGTTCTTGTCGTCCTCACCGGTGATCAGCGCGATGACGGGTTTGGCCTCGGTCTTTCCTGTTTCAGGGTCGGTGGCCAGGACCTCGTCGCCGACCTTGACGTCCTCGATCGCCTTGCGGGTGCCGTCGGCCATGAGCACCTCGGTGCCCGGAACGAAGCTCTGCCGGCACGCCTTCGAGACCTTTCTGACCCTGTTCCCGGCACGAGCCGCCCTGCTGCCCGCTCGGAGGGCACGGGCGCCCACCTCTGCGACTTTGCCGAGCACGCCGGTGATGACGCCCACGGCGGCCCAGGCACAGCTGGTGCCGTCACCGTTGGCGCAGTCGACGTAGTCCGCCACGAAGAGGTCGTAGAGTGCGGCTACCTCGGACTTGCCCCAGTTGCACTTGTTCATCCCGATCTTCTGGCAGTGCTTGAAGTACGCGTTGATGTCCTCGCCGGGCTGGGGACTGGGAGTCACCTCCGCGGAGGTGGAGGACTGCTTCTTCGCGGGTTTCGGCGGTGATACCGGAGGCGGTGGGGTGGGTTTCGGAGTCGGTTTCGTGGCGATACCGCCGCCGTCCGACGAGGCCACGTTGAAGTGGCCGTCGATTTCCACGATGCCGACCGGGTTGCCGCCGGTGAAGGCGTAGCGGTTGGACGTCCAGGGGTCGAGGCCGAGGCCGAGGTCGTCCAGGGCTCCGTCGTAGGAGTCGAGGGTGAGGAAGCGGTTCAGGCCCGGGCTGTAGTCGCGGAAGCCCATGTCGTAGGTCTCGGTGGAGTTGTCCCACCGTTTGGCGTTGAACCGGTAGGGGTTGTACTCCTCCTGGGCCGTGGGATTGGCCGGATCCGGTTTGTCGATGCCGGTGAAGAGTTTGTCGTCGTTCTTGCCGTAGGCGGTGTAGCCGTAGGTGGCGCGGGTGTCACCGGTCTCCGAGGTCAGGGTCTCGACGTCGGTGTGGGCGTTGTAGCCGTAGTAGGAGGACTCCTCACCGCCGTCTGCCTTGGCCTTCACCTGGGACAGGCGCTCGCCCCACGGGCTGTACTGGAAGGAGCGGGTGAGCCTGCCCGCTACCTCCTCGTCCAGGACCTCGTCCGACATGCCGAGGTAGGAGTACGCCGTGGTCTTCGCCGCGGCCGTACCCGTCTTCTCGGTCTTGCTGGTGGTGCGGTCGAGCGGGTCGTAGGTGTAGGTGGTGACCGTGCCGGCGCCGTTCTCGCCGAGCTTGTCGTGCCTGACGATGTGGTCGAAGCCGTCGTAGGTGTACTTCTCCAGGGTCTGGCCGCCGCCGGTGACGGTGCGCAGCCTGCCGTACGGGTCGTAGGTGTAGGTCTCGGTCGCGCCCTCGGTGGTCGAGGTGGTCAGGCGGTCGCGGTCGAAGGTGAAGGTGGTCTTCTTGCCGCCGACCTCCTCCTCGTACACGTTGCTGTTGGCGTCGTGCAGGTAGGTCTCGGTCGTCGCCGCGCCACCACCGGCCGGAGTCTTGACGGACTTGGCGATCCGGTCGCGGGGGTCGTAGGTGTAGGTGTAGTCGTTCTCCAGGTAGGCGCCGGGGTTGTCGGCGTTCTGGATCTTGGACAGGTCGCGGGAACGCTGCAGGTTGCCCTGGTAGCCGACGGTGTGCTCGGACACCAGCGTGCCGTTGGGCTTCTTCTCGATGGAGTGCCGCAGCAGGCCGTCGAGGAAGTAGTCGTAGTCGACGGTGTTGCCGTTGGCCTTGGTCTCCCGAAGGCGTTCGGCCCTGGCGGTGTAGGTGTAGGAGGTGACCTTCGGCGCGGTGTCGGTCGCGGACTTGGCGTTGGTCACCCGCTCGACGAGGTCGCGCACGTCGTAGTCGTAGGTGGCGACGGTCTTGTCGTGGGTGCGCCTGGTCGGGGCGCCGTTCTCGTTGTAGGTGTAGGCGGTGGTGTTCTTCACCACGTCGTCGAGCTTCTCGACGATCCGATCCACCTGGTTGAGGCCGGTGTAGCCGATGTCCCAGGTGTCGATCTTGGCGGTGGCGGAATTGTCGAGGAGCCTCGTCAGGTTGGCGTTGGGGTCGTAGGAGTAGACGAAGTCCTTCTTCTCGCTGTCGGCCGCGCCGTTGTCGTGCACGAGCTTGACGGAGTCCGCGGCGACGATGCCGTTGGCCCTGTCGGTCAGGGTGACGCTCTGGGCGCCGCCCTCGGTGAAGGTGAAGGTGCCGACGCCGACCCACTCTCCGGCGCGGGCGCTCTGGTCGACCTTCGCGGTGTTCTCCGCGCCGTCGTGCTTGATCGTGTACGCGGCGTCGGTCGCGGTGGCTCCGGCCGGATACTTCACGTAGACCTTGTAGGCACCCCGTACCGGAATGGTGAGGTTCCAGGTGAAGGTGCTGCCACCGGAGCCCGCGGGCGCGGTGGCGTAGTCGAACCCGGTGAAATCCTTACGGAGGCCAACCGAAACGGGGGCCGCCTTCCAGGAGCCGGTCGCGGCGGTCTGGCCGGTGTCGGAGTTGTCGGCGAGCACCACGTCCACGTCGAGCGGGACGCCGTTGTCGGCGTGGGTCTTGAGTTTGCCGTCGGGGAAGTAGCTCCAGGTCACGGCTCGCTGGGAGGAGCCGCCCGCCGAGGTGACGGTGCGGTTGGTCTGCAGGCCGAGCACATTGTAGTCGTAGGCGGTGGTGATGTCCCACGGGTCGGTCGAGGTCTTGGTCCAGCCGGTGTCCCAGTACGACATCGTGGTGACGTTGCGGACGCTCTGCCCTTGCGAGGGCGGCGTCGAGATCTCCTTCAGGCGGGAGACCTCGTCGTAGACGTACTTCACCGAGTCGGGGGTGTTGTACCTCGGGTCGTCCCGGTCGAAGGGGGAGATCTCCTCGACGGGCCGGTTCAGCTTGTCGTACTTCGTCTCGGCAATGAAGTCCGTCGGGTCGTCGGTCGTCTCGACACCCCGCGGGGTGACGGTCTGCGTCTGGTTTCCGGCCTGGTCGTAGACGAACCGGGTGGTCACGTACTTGACCGCGCCGTCGGCCTCCGCGTGCGGGACCCGGGTCTCGACCACGTCGCCGCGCTTGTCCAGGGTGACGAGGGTCTTGTTGCCCTCCTCGTCGGTGGTCCCTTCGACCAGGCTGTCGAGGTCGTAGTCGGTCGTGGTCCGGTTCCCGGCGGCGTCCCTGGTCTCGACGGGCCGGTGGTCACGGTCGAAGACGTAGGTCGTGGTGTAGTCGTCCGCGTCCGGGGTGGCGTTCTTGCGCGGGTCGACGACCTTGACGGTGTTGCCGACGTTGTCGTAGGTGTAGGTGATCTTCTTCTGGTCGGCGTTGATCACGTCGGTCAGCTGGTAGATCGGGTCGTAAACGTACGTGGTGGTGAAGTCGCCCGCCTGCGCGGTGAGGTTGCCCTTGGGCTCGACCTGGGTGAGCAGGTTGCCCGCGAGGTCGTAGGTGAAGGACGCCTTGCGCTCGGGGCCGTCGTCGGCGTCCTTGGGCAGCAGCGACTCGACCAGCTGGTCGGCCCTGTCGTAGACGGCCGTGGACACCGCCCCGTTGGGCGCGGTCATCGTGGTGACGTTGTCGTTGGGGTCGTAGACCGGGGCGGGGGTGACGACGAACACCCCGGCGTCCTGGTCCTTGGGAGTCTTGCTCTCCAGGGGCCGTTCGAAGAGGTCGTAGGTCTGGGTGGTCCTCTTGCCCAGCGCGTCCGTCACCGACAGCACGTTGCCGCGCGCGTCGTAGGCGGTCGTGGTGACCTTGCCGTAGGCGTCGGTGATCGTCTGCGGATAGCCCGTCGGGTGGTAGGAGCCGTAGGCGGTCGGGTTGCCGTTGGCGTCGGTCGCCTTGGTGAGCTGGCCGAGCGGATCGTAGTCATACGACGTCGTGTAGTCACCGGCCGCGGGTGTCGAGACGCCGAGCGGGTCGACGACGGTCTTCAGGTTGCCCTTGGCGTCGTAGCCGAAGGCCCACCCGCGTCCCTGTGGGCTGGTCTTGTTCGTCAGGTCGGCGACGTAGCCGTTCAGCGCCGTCTGGTAGCCGAGCACCGTCGCGGGGGTGCCGTTCCGTACGGCCTCCGCGTCCCGCAGCTCCAGCGGGTAGCCGGTCTTCGGGTCGTACCTCCAGGTCGAGGCGGCGCCGTTGGCCTCGGTGAGCTTGGTGACGTTGTGGTCGTCGTCCCGCTCAAGGGCCGTGGTCTCGTTCTTGGCGTTGACGATCGACGCGGCTCTGCCGTACCCGTCGAGTGTGTAGGTGCTGCCGTGTGACAGCGGGTCGGTGACGGTGGCCCGTACGGCGGTGCCGCCGAGCGAGACGTAGTTCAGGCGGGTCACCCCGCCGAGCCGGTCGGTGATGGTC
The DNA here is from genome assembly GCF_040689595.1 of Streptosporangium sp. NPDC051023. Taxonomy (NCBI): domain Bacteria; kingdom Bacillati; phylum Actinomycetota; class Actinomycetes; order Streptosporangiales; family Streptosporangiaceae; genus Streptosporangium; species Streptosporangium sp. NPDC051023. Next base: position 7,335 of record NZ_JBFBCE010000088.1, read on the forward strand.
GCCAGCTTCGACCTGCCGCTGAAGTCGGACGGGGAGGTGTGGTAGGCGAAGCGGGTGGCGTTGCCGCGCGGGTCGGTGACGGAGGTCAGCTTGACGTTGCAGCTGCCGCGCGGAGCGTCGTAGGTGAACCGGAACGTCTTGGCCTGTCCGTCGCCCGCGCCGTCGACCAGCCTGGCCAGCTGCCCCCTGGCGCTGTAGGTGAAGGTGACCTTCCGTCCGGCGACGTCGGTGACGGAGGCGATGTTGTCGGCGATGTAGGGGTTGGTCAGCCGGGTGCCCTGCACCTCCTGCCCGTCGTCGCCGATGTAGGAGTATTTCTGGCCGCGCTTGTAGTAGTCGAGGGTCAGCGTCCTGCGTCCGGCCGCGTCGGTGATGTAGCGCAGGTACTTGCCGGGCCGGTTGCCGCACAGGGCCCGCTCGTAGGTGAACGACATGGCGTTGCCGTTCTTGTCGACGATCGCCGACTGGTAGCCCTCGTCGTCGAAGAAGAACTGGGTCCGGTCCGGCTTGGTCATCACCCAGGTGCGGCGCGGGTCCCTGGAGTCGGTCTTCTGGAGGTACAGGTGGACTCCGCGCGGGTGGACGTAGTCACAGGTGGCCGCCGTGCAGGTCCGCGCGTCGCGGCCGTGGGTGTCGAGTGTCCACAGATGGCTGGTGCCGTCCCCGTCGGTGAGCCGTACCTTCGACGGCCACGACGTGCGCCACGGCAGGAACTCCAGCGGCGAGCCGAGCCGCTGCAGCGTCGAGGTCTGCAACGACCAGCCGTGCCCCATCGCGGAGGTCGAGGTGTCCAGGGAGTTGTAGGTCGCCCTGACGAAGGTGGAGATGCCGCGCGAGGGGTTGGACAGCGCGTTGTAGTTCCAGACCAGGTTCCCGGTGTGCGGGTTGACCAGCGCGGTCGACCCGGCGCCGGTGTTCTTACCGGTGTAGGAGTAGAACTTCTCCGACCCCAGGAAGTCGCTGGTGGGCCTGACGATCCGGATGAGCTGCGGCAGCCTGGGGAGGTGCTGGGAGGAGGACTTCCAGGTGCCGGTGAGCGTGTCCTGCACATCCCAGGCCAGCGTGTACGGCTCCGCCGCGTTGTCCTCCCCTGAGCCCGCGGGGGCCTTGACCGCGGCGTCCACCATGACGGTCTCACCGGGCGCCAGGTCCCTGGGCAGCCGGGTGAGCGCCTGGTTGGAGGCGTCGGTGACGTCGGTCTCGTCCGGTAGCTGCCACCGGTAGCCCAGGGCGGTCGAGGCGGCGGGCCAGGCCTGGTCGGTGGTGTTGGTCACCGCGATCCGGACCGTCTGGCTCTCCCCGGCGTCCAGGGTGGTGGGCGTCTCCGGGGCGTAGAAGGCGGAGGCGCCGTCGGTCTTCTCCAGGTAGGTCACCCGGAGCCTGGGCCGGAGCACCGGTTCGCCGTCGGCCTCGCCGGACAGGAACGACGCCGACTGCTTGGCGCTGCCGGCCTCGTTGGCCACCTTCACCAGCAGCCCGTTCGCCGACGCGGGAGTGGCGATCCAGTCCCTGGCCGCTCCGGTGACGGCCCAGGTGCGCCAGCCGGGCGTCGCGCCCAACCCGGTCACCGTTCCTAGCGCGGCGGCGGCGAAGTCACCGCCCGGCGCCGCCCAGGCGGCCGAGCCGTCGGCCTTCGCCCAGGTGGCGTTCTCGTCGAAGGCGCGGGTGAGCTTGTGCGCGGTGAACGACGCTCCCGAGCCGGTGGCTCCCACGTTCCACAGCGACAGCGTCGCCTCGCTGACCTGCGCGTCGGCCGGGATCTCGGTGGCGAAGTCGTCGAACTTCAGCACGGCGCGGGTGGTCGCCGGAGCGGTTGTCGTGTTGCCGGCCTGCAGCAGCTTCCTGCCGCCGATCGTGTCGTGGCCGGTGGTGGGCTCGCCGGAGGCGAGGGTGGTGTCGGCGCCGCCGTACAGCATCTTGGAGATGTGGCCGGGCTTGGGCATGACCACCGTCAGGCGCTGCGACGGCGACTCCCGCCCGTCCTTCGTCCTGACCACGATCCAGTAGGTGGCCTCGTGGATGTAGGAGGGGTCGGCCACCGCCTCGGGGTCGCCGCCGCCCGTGGTGTCGGTGTAGGAGGTAACGTCGGGCGCCAACGGGGTGACCAGGGTGTCGGCTCCGACGCCGCCGCATCCCGAGGGGCACTCGCGGTGCACCTGGTACTCCACCAGGTCGTCGGAGTCATCGCCCGGTGTCGGGTCCTGGTACGGCGTCCACGAAAGGCGGGCGCCCGTCGCCGAGACCGTGGTGACCGGGTTGAGGGTGACCGAGGGGGCGCCGTAGGTCACCAGCAGGCGCGGCATGGTGGTGGTCTCGCCCGTCATGCCGTCGCCGCCGTAGACGTCCTCGCCCGCCTCGTAGACCGGCCCGGCGATCTTCGCGGCGGCGCTCTCGTCGGCCGCCTTGAGCACGAAGCCGTTGGCCGGGGTCTCGACATCGGCCAGCCACCTGTTGACCACGCCGGTGACGTTGAACGAGTGCCACCGGTTCAGCTCGCCGGGCTGGCGGGTCACCGACGCGGTGACCGTGTTCGCGAAGGCGGGCTGGTTGTTCCAGGTGACGTCGAAGGAGTTCCAGTCCGCGGTGATCTCCCGCGCCTCGACCGTGACGGGTCCCGTCTCGCCGAGCGCCTGGTCGAAGTAGGTCTCAAGCCGGGCGTCGGAGACCTGCGCGCCGATCGGCAGGTCGGTGAGGTTGAAGTACAGCAGTGCCCGGCTGACCCCGCTTGAGGAGATCCTGCCGACCGGCAGCTTCCAGGAGCCGTCGTAGTTGGTGGTCTTGGCGGCGGAGCTGACGTAGGCGTCCATCCCGCCGAAGCCGTTGGCGACGATCTTGACGGTCGGGTCGACGACCACCGGCCACTTCCGGTCGGCCACGGCCAGCCAGCCCGCGTCGGGCTTCAGGGTGATGGTCGCCTGGTCGCCCTGCTGGGCCAGGTTCTGGGCGACGGCGTCGGAGTGGCGCCTGCCGTACGGCGAGGCGGCGTCCGGCTGCGCGTCGAGCATGAACGGCCTGGGCACGGAGAACACCGGCTCGTCGCCCGCGGTGAACACGATCGACCCGTCGGGCCGCTGCTCGGCCCGCACTCCGTCGGAGCGGACGGTGAAGGCGAACGAGGCGTCCAGGGCCGGGGCCTTGGAGAGCACGATGTACTCCTTCACCCCCGCCGGGGTGACTTTGAACACCAGGTCGGCGCCGTCCCAGATGCCGCGGTAGGTGACCTTCGACCCGTCCACCTTCGGGGAGACGGGCCGGGCCGGGCCCGCGAGACCGAAGGTGACCTGCCGGTCGCCCAGCCTGACGTTCAGCAGCCTGTCGGTCGCGTTCCCGAACCGGGAGCCGAACCCGGCGTTGTCGTTGCCCGAGACGAAGCCCTCGCCCAGCCCCTTGTCACCGGCCTTTCCGCCGGGGGCCGCCGTCACGGTGGTGTCGATCTTCTGCCACTTCCCGGACGGGTCCCGGTAGTGCAGTGGCGTGGCGGACAGCTCGGCCTGCCGCCGCCCGTCCTCCAGCTCGTAGACGGAGCCGAATCGGGAACGCTGGTCGGCCAGTTCCCTGACCCGCTTGCCGGGCGGTTGCGTCCGGCCCGCCACCGTGTCACGCCCCGGCAGCTCCGCCGTCTCGCGCGCGGGGCGCATTCCGCCCGGCGGGTCGTCCGTTTCGCCGGCGAGGGCGCCGCCCGCCCAGGCGGCGGCTCCCCGCAGCAGTTCGTCGAGCTTGATCGGCAGTTCGGGAGGACCGTCCGTCTGGGCCAGCGCGGCGGTCGGGGACGCGGAGGCCACCAGCGCGCACAGCAGGACGGTGACCAGTAATCGGAGGCGGCCGGGCGGGCGCCCGTCCCGGCGACGGCCGGGTGCGGTCTTTCTTCGATACGGATTCGGCAGATTCATGTCCATCTCCAATGGATCGAAGAACACAAAACGCCGTGATCGTAAAAAACCAGTCAATTCCTGTAAACAGTGACAGTGGGTGATCTTTTATGTACACCGTAACGCCGGGGATCATCCGAGCGATAGCACAATTCAATTGACGAACTCATGGAACGTTCCATTGCGGCGACCCAAGTAATTCGCCGGACCATAATCACGGCAGGGGTGGTCACCCTTATCACGGGAAGCAATCGGATAAGCACCTAAAATCAGGGCACGGGAAAATCTTCGATGCCGAAAGAACATGCTGCATCCGCCCGCGACTCTCGGGCTCCGGACCCTGCGTAGCCGCAGGTTCTCGCTGCGTCCGACGGAAAGGAGCCGATGTGTCGACCGCGGGGAATATCCCCGGAAGCGACACCGGGAAGCGGAGAACCCGCCGGATGAATCCCCCTTCTCCAAATGTCGGTATTTGGCGGTGTTATTCGCGGCCCACCATGCTGGGCAAGCGGTTTTATGAAAGGCCCGGAAAACACCGGGCCACGGTATCGAAAACTCCACATGCCTTACGTGAATGCATAGAACATCGACCGGAGCAAGGGAGAGACATTTCTCCGCCCGCTGGTTCGTTCGTCAGTGAGAACGGTGTCCGCTGAGAATCCGGTCGAGCAGGAAACCGATCGCCCCGATGAGCAGCATCGTGGCGGCCAGCCTTTCGTAGTCGAGGTTGTCGCGCGCGTTGAGGATCAAGTAGCCGAGCCCGTCGGAGACCCCGAACATCTCGGCGGGCACGAGCACGACCCAGGCGACGCCGAGGGCGACCCGCAGCGCCGTACGGAGTGAACCGGCGAGGCCGGGGATGACGGTGCTGCGGACGACCTCCCACCGCGTCGCCCCGAGCGAGCGCGCGACCAGTGCCGCGCCGGGATCGAGCGCCCGCGTCCCCGCGGACACCCCGAGCACGATCGGCCACACCGCGGCGAGCGCGATGAGCGCGATCACGGGGGCGTCGCCGGAGCCGAGCAGAACGATCACGAGCGGCGCCCACGCCAGCGGAGACGTCATCCGCAGGAACTGGACGACCGGGGCGGTCGCGTACTCGGCCAGTGCCCTTGAACCGAACAGCAGCCCCAGCGGCACCCCCGCCGCCGTCGCGGCCAGCAGACCGAGGAGCAGCCTGCGCAGCGACGCGGTGACCCCCGAGAGGGTCGAGTGCTCGCCGAGCGCCTCCGTCAGTGCCGCGAACGCCGAACCGGGTCCCATCCGGGACAGGATGGCGTTGTCCGCGAAAACGACCCGGGTGGCCAGCCACCACAGCGCGACGACCAGCAGGACCACACCGGCACGCGCCGTCACCCGCGCCGCCGTCCCCCCGCTCCGGCCGTCTCTCGCAGGGCGTCCCTCTCCTTCAGGTTCCCCGCCGCGACAGCGCGCCACGGGTCCGGCCAGGGCGCTCACGGCTCGACGACTTCCGTGCGGGTCCCGGCCGCGCCGAAGACCCCCAGGCCGCCCGCGCGTGCGATCGCCGCGGATGAGATGTCCACGGCGACGAGGTCGCGGTGCACACTCGATGGATCGAGCGCGCCGAGCCAGCTCACGTCCGCGTCCACGGTTGTCTCCTTCATCGCCCTGACGAGTTCGTCGGTGTAGGTGGGATAGGGATGAGGCTGGAAGTCGATGCGGTTCGACCGCCACTGCGGATGCCGTACCGCGCCGGACGTGACGTAGGCCGGATCCTGATGCGCCGCGAGGGTCCGCTTCAGCGCGGGCAGGGGCTGGGGGAGGTAGCCTCCCGCCGACAGGCGTTCCGCCGCTCCGTCACGGTCATTCCTGATCGCGAGCTGCGCCGCGACGATGGCCTCGGTCGCGCGCAGCGCCACATCGGGCCGCTCGCGCACCAGCGACTCGCGCACGACCGTCACGCAGCACGCGTGGTCCTTCCACACATCGCCGGTGAACCGCAGGATCTTCCCGATCCCGCGCACCTCTCCGACGGCGCAGAACGGCTCGGCGACGATGTATCCGGAGATCGAGCCGGACGTGAGCGCGGCGGGCATGTCGGCGGGCGGGATCACGACGAGCTGGGCCGTACGGGAGGCCGCGCTCGGCGGGGTGTCGATGACGGGGGTGATGCCGGCCGCGCGCAGCAGTTTCTGCAGGACCACGTTGTGCACGGAGAACCAGGCGGGAATGGCCACGTTCGCGCCCGCCAGGTCCTCGACCGAGCCGATCCTGTGGGCGACGGTCAGCGCGGAACCGTTGGTGTGGTTCCAGGCGAGCACCTTCACCGGCACCTTGGCGTCGTAGCGCAGCTGGATCGCGAGCGGCATCAGCAGGTGGACGAGGTCGACGTTGCCGCCCTGGAACGCCTCGACGAGCGGGGCCCAGCCCCGGTAGAGGGTCGGGGGCGGGGTGGTGATGCCCCGGTCGGTGAACTGGCCCGAGTCGTGGGCCAGCAGCAGCGGGGCCGCGTCGGTGATGGGCAGGTAGCCGATACGCAGCGTCGCGGGTCCCCCACCCGCGGCCGCGGGTCCTCCTCCGAGGGCCGGGGAGCGCGCTGCGGTGTCCGCGCCCCCGCGCGTCGCGGCACCGGCCCGCTCGCCTGAGGTCAGTACGGATCCGGCGACGGGCACCGCGAGCAGGGTGAGGGCGCCCGCGACGACCAGCGCCTCCCTGCGGGTCGCGCCCGCTGCTTGCGCCGGCGTCGCGGTTTCTGCGTCCGGTGCCTGCGCCGGTGTCGCGGTTTCTGCGTCCTGGCCGCCCAGCTCGGACCGTTCCGCGTGGGAGGTGAAGTGCGCCAGGAGGGCGCGCCTGGCCGAGCCGTCGGCGAGTTCCTCACGTCGCGTCACCGGGGAGGGCAGCACCTCCAGCGGCTCACGCCCGGTGTGCAGCAGCCCGATCCGGTCACCGAGGAGCAGCGCCTCGTCCAGGTCGTGGGTCACCAGGACGGTCGAGAGCCCCAGCCTCTCGTGTACGGCGCGCAGCCAGTCCTGGAGGTCGGCCCTGGTGAGAGGGTCGAGCGCGCCGAAGGGCTCGTCGAGCAGCAGCAGCGAGGGGCTCGCGACCACGGCCCGTGCCACCGCGACCCGCTGCGCCTGTCCGCCCGACAGCTGTGACGGATAGCGGTGCGCCAGGTCGGCGATGCCCAACTCGGTGAGGACCTCATTCACCCGGCGGTCGGCCGCCGCCCTGCCCCCGCTCTCGCGTCCGCCGTTCGCGCGGTACTCCAGGCCGAGGCGCACGTTGCGCGCGACCGTCCGCCACGGCAGCAGATGCGGCTCCTGGAAGACCGAACGGGTCGCCCCGCCGTCGTCCTCCGGGCGCCGTACGGTGCCGGAGGCCGGGGTCTGAAGCCCCGACAGGACGCGCAGCAGGGTGGACTTGCCCGCTCCGGAGGGGCCCACGAGGGCGAGGAACTCCCCCGCCTCCAGGCGGAGGTCGATGCCGGTGAGGACGTCGTGACGGCCGTAGCGGACGCTGACGGCGGAGAGTTCGGCGATGTTCTGCGACATGTGACTGTCCCCTGGAAGGTGGCATGGCCGGTGAAAGCGACGGCCGCGTGGGACACCACGGCGGTGGACGCACGGCAACGGCGGACGCATGGCGCGAAAACTCGCCTGCCAGAAAAACCTACCAGACAGACCTGTTTTTATTGAAGACCCCTGCGGGGCTTCAGGAGGACAGCAGCTCGCGTGCCATCTCACGGGCGAGGGCGATCGGCGCCGTCGAGCGCGCGGCCTTCATCCCGGCGATCCCGCCGTCGTAGAGGATCTGAACGCGGTCGACCAGGGCGGCGCTCTCCGCGCCTCGCCCCGCGAGTGCCTCCGCCCATCGGGCGCGCACCCAGGCGCGGTGCGCCTCGACGGCCTCCCCGACCGGATGGCCAGGCCCGGGGAACTCGGTCGCCGCGTTGAGGAAGACGCAGCCGCGATAGGAGCGCCGCTGCGCCGAGGCGACGGCCAGGTCGAAGGAGACGAGAACCCGGTCGACCGGGTCACCGACCCCCGTGACCGCCGCCCGGTAGACGGCGCGGTCGGTGGCGTCCTGCCGTTCGAGGTAGGCGACGACGAGAGCCTCCTTCGACCCGAAGGCCTGGTACAGGCTCGCCTTCGCGACCCCGGCCTCGGCAATGATCTGATCGATCCCCACCGCGCGGATGCCGTGGAGGGGAAAGAGCAGGCTCACGGTCTCCAGCAGGCGCTCGGCGGGTCGGGGAGACGAGAGGGCGGTCACCACGGCAGTTTACGCTTCCGCGGCAGACGGGGTTGTGCCCGGCGAGGCGTGGCGTATGCTCCACTTGTTCATAGACAGATCTGTCTATGAACAAGCGCGGATTCCCGCCGCGGTTCCCCGTCCCCGCACCCGGACCGGGTGCGCCCGCCCCGAAGGAGGGCACGATGGCGCTGTACCTCATCGAGCTGAGCATCGGAGTCACCGACCGGCCCGCGGTCGAGGCCGCGATCGCCGAGGTCTCACGGCAGGCCGCAGAGACAGGTGGCGAGCTGATCGAGTCCCAGGTGACGGGAGACCTGTCGCGCGCCTACGTCGTCGTCCAGGCCGGCGCGCACGCGGACCTGCGCCTGGACCTCTCCCCGGTGCCCGGCGTCACCGCGGTCGCCGGGCCCGACGAGGTCAGACTCGTCGGCGCGGAGCTTGAGGACATCAAACGCGCGAAGGGCTCCGCGGACTATCTCGTCGAGTGGGACATCCCCGAGAATCTGGGCATGGACGACTACCTCGCGAGGAAGAAAGCCCGCGCGCCGCTGTACGCCCAGGTTCCCGAGGTGAGCTTCCTGCGCACCTATGTGCGCGAGGACACCGCCAAGTGCCTGTGCTTCTACGACGGCCCCGACGAGTCCGCGGTACTGCGGGCCCGCGAGGCGGTGTCGACGCCGGTGAGTCGCCTCTTCGAGCTCGACCGCGGACTCGACGGCGGGACGTCGCGGTGAGCGGGAGACCGGCTCCCTCACGGGCGGTCCCGCTTTCCGCATCCGCGCGGAAGGCGACGCGGTGAGCGAGAACACGACCGCTTCCCGGACGGAAGGCGAGGGAACGGCCGCTTCCGAGGACTGGCGCGAGCACCTGCCCGGTCTTCGCGAGTACGTCGCGGGCCGGGCCGCCGCAACGGACCGGGGCGAGACGGACCTCCGGGACACCCTGCGCCACCTCGGGGAACGGAACCTGCTCGGCCTGGACTCCGCAGCGGGGAGCACGGGCGTCTCCGACGTCGCGGAGGTGATCGAGCTGATCGCCACCGAGTGCCTGAGCTCGGCCTTCTCGTTCTGGGCGCACCGGATGGTGATCGAGTACCTGCGCGGGGCCGCGCGGGGCTCCGTTCTCGGACGGCTGCGGGACGGCCTCGTCGCGGGCGTCGAGGTCGGCTCGACCGCGATGGCCGCGGCTCTCCAGGAAGCCGCGGGCATGCGGACCGTCCCCATCGTCGCCACCCCCACGGGGAACGGTTTCCTGCTGGACGGCCCGATCCGATGGGCCTCCAACCTCGTGCCCGGCGCCTGTGTGGTGCTGCCCGCGCGGATCGGGGACACCGAGGACCGCGTCGTCGTGGTGGTGCGCACCGACGACCCCGGCGTCTCGGTCGCCCCGCCTCAGCGGCTGCTCGCCCTCGACGCGACGGCGTCGTCCTCGGTCGCCCTCTCCGGTGTGCGGGCCGACGCCGAGCACGTCGTCACCGACGACCTGCGCGCGTTCGTCCGGCGTGCGCGCCCAGTACTCCTGCTCCTGCAGACCGCGTTCTGTGTCGGGCTGGCGAGCCGGGCGCTCGACGAGGCCCGATCGGCCGTGACCGGCGAGGGCTCCGTGCTCGCGCCCGACGTCGAGGATCTCACCGCGCGACTGGCCGACGTGGGCGAACGCGCCCGCGACGCCCAGCGGGCGCCCGCCCTGGCCGATCCACGCGCGGTCACCCGGCTCCGCTTCGACGCCGCGGCCCTCACCCTCGCGGCGACCCGGCTTGAGGCGACCGCGCGTGGCGGGCTCGGCTACGTCACCTCAAGCCCGACGAACCGCAGGCTGCGCGAGGCGGCGTTCCTGCCCGCGCAGTCGCCGAGCGAGATCCAGCTCCGCTGGGAACTCTCCCGGCCGCCCGGCTGACCGTCTCACTCCCCTGGGGCGTCTCGCCCGTCGCACGCCCTGGCGACGACCTCCTCCGCGGTGAGAGGGGCCTTCGGATGGTGGGTGAGACACAGCGGGACCAGCGTCTTGGCGAAGGCGGTCCCCTCCGCGGCCAGGTAGAACTGGCCCGTCGTCAGCCGGGAGACGTCCGCGACCTCGCCGCCCTTCGACCTGGCCATCTCCTTCGCCGCCTCGATCTGGATGGGGGCGTTGAGCAGGCCGAAGAACTGGGTCGCGGCGTTTCCCGGGATCCAGTTGTGCAGTCCCTTGGGGGCCTGGGTGGCGAACACCAGGCCGAGGCCGTACTTGCGGGCCTGGGCGGCCAGCGCCAGTGTGCTCTGTGTGCAGGCGGTCGTCGCCCCCGAGGGCGCGAAGGTCTGCGCCTCGTCCATCACGAACAGGCCGCCCAGCGGACGGTCACCGGCCGGGTGCCTCCTGATCCAGGCGAACAGCGCCATCTGCAACTGGTTCACGAAGCCCTGACGCTGCTCGTCCGACGGCAGGCCGACAAAACTGATCACCGAGACCCGTGCCCGCTTGCCCGGCGGCGGGGTGAGCAGGACACCGGGATCGACGGGAACTCCGGCACCGGCGAACAGCGGGTCGTTGACCATCGCCGCCTTGAGCGTCTGCGCCACCTCGGCGGCGATCTTCTCAGCGTTGGCGAGCCCGCTCACGCCGTACGGCAGAGCGGCGAGCAGGTCGATGAGGCCCGGCATTCCCCGCCCGCCCCCGCGCCCGTAGTACACGACGGCCTCTCTGAGCACGGCCAGCCCGATCTGGGCCTTCCCCGTTCTGGAGTTGAGCTTGGCGCGCGGCGCGAGCGAGGCGACGGCGGCGTCGACCGCCACGCCGAACTCGTCCGGGTCGGCCGCGACGCTCGCGAAGTCCGGCAGGGGCTGGAAGCTGAGCGGCCGTCCCGTCGTACGGCGCGGCGTCCAGACGACGACGTCGGTGGCCGCGAGGTACTCCGCGGCCTTCTCCGCGTCACCCGGCCCCCACTGCGACGGCGGCTCGGGCCAGCCGTCCCCGAGCCGCGCCAGGTCGTTGTTCGGGTCGAGCACGATCGCCGAGACGCCGTTGAGCGCGCACTCCTCGACCAGGCGGCGAATGAGCACGGTCTTCCCCGACCCCGATCCGGCGAAGATCACGGTGTGTTTCCTGAGGGCTTCCAGCGCGATCCCGACGGGCCGCCCGCCGGGGAGGGTGCGGCCGAGGGGGATGTACGGCGCGCCACCGTCCGCCGCCTGCGCGGCCACGGGCCTGGTGACAGCGGGTTTGGCGGCCGTCGGCGCGGTGACCGCCGGTGTGGTGACCACGGGCTTGGCGGCGGTGAGCGCGGCGATGGAGCCGGTGCCCAGGGACGCGGTGACGGTGGGCACGGTGACAAGGGGCGTGGTACCCGCGGACGCGGTGACCACGGGCGTGGTGACGAGGGGCGCGACGGCCTGGGGGACGGAAACCTCGGGGACGACGGGCTCGGTGCGCGCAGCCTCGGTGGGCACGGGCCCGGCGGGCACAGTCTCAGTGGGCACGGGCCCGGCGAGCACGGGCTCAGTGGGCACGGGCTCAGTGGGCACGGGCTCAGTGGGCACGGGCTTTGGGTCGCTGTCGTCACCGGTGTCGCCGATGCTCTCGCACAGCAGCTTGACGTCGTGCGCGGGTTTCCGTTCGGCGAGCCAGGCCCGCAGGTTCGGCGGGTTGTCCGCGTACAGCTGCCGCAGCGCGGCCAGGATCCTGAGATCCTCCCTGTCCACCATGAGCACCCTGCCACCCGCCTGCTCGAACGCGGCGACGGCCGCGACCGTGCGGGGTCCCTTCGACCAGGGCTCGTTGCGCAGCACGAACAGCCGTCGCCGGGGAACCTGGGCGTTCAGCCCCGCCGTGACGGAGGCGGCGCGCAGGCGGCTGAGAGCGGCGATCGGATGCATGGCGGCGATGGCGCGGAAGGCCCAGTGCGCCTCGTCCTCGGTCTCCTCGTCCAGGGTGCGCCGCAGACGGGCGTGGAGCGGGGGCTTGCTGCTGGGCGGCGGATCGACGCTGAACTGGCGTCCCGCATCGCCGAGCCCGTCGATCCAGGCAGAAAGGCCCGCCGCCAGCAGGGCGGGCATCACGGTGTCCTCGACGGCGGCGTCCAGGGCGTCGTCCACCGGCGCCTGCTGCCTGAGCTCGGCGAAACGAGCGTCGAGGACCGTGAAGTCGGAGATCCCTCTGGTGCGTGAAGGACGCTGGTCGGCACTCTGGTCGAGGCGCTCGAGCTCCCGCACCTCCTGGTCGTCCTGGCAGGCGTCGATGTGCGCGTCGATCTTCACCAGGAGCTGCCGCGGGGTGTACTCGCTGGCGCCGTCGAACGCGGTCGGCCGTACGGGCCAGGTCGGATAGGGCGGCTCGAAGCCGAATTCCGCGAACCTGGCCGCGAACCGTTTCTCGACCAGGGCACGAGCGCTCTCCGCGTCGGGGAGCGGCTTGAGGTTGGGCATCTTCCTGAACCGGTCGCGCGCGGTGTCGGTGGCGAACTTCTCGACGAGGGTCCAGGTCTGCTGCAGGCAGGAGACGACCGTCAGGGTTCTGCGGGTGACCTCGCGCAGCGCCATGAAGCCGCCCGCCACCTGATCCACCACGATCAGGTCGTGCCAGTCGTGCGACACCGTACCGTCGGTGGCGGCCACGGACTGCGCGACGAGCACGTCGATCTGGTCGACGGCAATGACGGACGGGCCGGTCAGCGCGAGGAGATGGGAGAGGTCCTTGACGATCTCCTGTGGTGTCTTCGGGAGCTGCCGGATCCCCCAGGCCGCGCGCTCGCCGAGTTCCTCCTCGGGCAGCGCGGCCAGAAAGCCGTAGCCGATGTCCTGGGCGGCGTAGTCGGCGCAGGCGCGCAGCACGAGCGCGCGCAGGGTGTCCTTGGCTGCCTGACCGACGTGAGGATTGAGCTTACGCACCCCCGCGACGAAGGCCTCGAGGCTCTCACGTGTCACCGACCGGTTCCCGATCACCTCACGCTGCACCCCGCGCGGCATGTCGGCCAGCTCGGACAGGCGCCGCAGCAGGATCTTGAGCTGGCTCTCCCCCTCTCTGCCATCGCGTGACAGACCGTCGAGCATGGAGATCAGCATGCTTTCCCAGAAGGTCCGTGCGTCGAGCAGGCCGACCAGGAAGAAGTAGCCGCCCTCCTGTTGGATTCTCTCCCGGACCCAGCCGAGCAGATGGGTCTTGCCCGTGCCCCGCTGTCCGCGCAGGACCAAGCCGATCGGGCTGGTCGCGCCGCCGTTCGCCACGTCGGCGAGCCCGCTGAGGATGGCTCGTTCCACGGTCCCGTTCAAACCTTCGACGTGGAAGGCCGAGGGGCTCCACACGTCCTCGGGCCCCTCGACATAGTTGAACCTGAGCGCCTGGAGGACCTCGAGTTCCCGGCTGTTCACAGTGCCTCGATCGAGATCAGGTGCTTTTCCTGGTCACCGATGATCACCGCGGCGGCCCTGCCTTCCGAGGTGAGGACCTTCTGGTTGCTCTCCGGAATGATGCTCACGTCCGGCAGGTGGATCATCCCCTTGAGCGTCCTGTCCACCTCCGTCCTCTCGGCGTCACCGAGCAGCGGTCGCAGCCGCGCCAGGCTGACCCAGGCACCGGGCTCGGCGGCAAGTTCGGTGTAGGCGGCACGAATGCGCTCGGTGAGCTCATCCCCGTCTTCGGAGGGAAGTGCGGCGGCCTCGGCTTCGGAGGCCAGAGCGGCCGGAGCACTCTCGGGGAGATAGAAGTAGTTAAGCGGCTGCCCGGTCCGTGCCAGGATCCTACGAACCAAGGACACCAGGGCGAGGTTCATCGCCCCGGCCACACCACGGGGCATGGGGATGCCGGACTCGATCTCCTCAGCCACCCGGCCCCAGCCGTCGCTGGTCAGGAGGTGAACAAACGCGCGGCCCTGCTTCCGGCTCTCGACAAGCTTGAGGTCGTTCAGTTTCAGACGCGACTCTCCAGTAAGGGTCACACCATAACGTTCTTTGAGGTCGATGTTGGAAACCTGCTCCCCTTCAACCAACAAAATCACCAAAATCGATACTTCGGCGAACGAAAGCCCTTTTTCCGACATAGCTCTACCCTTCGTACGTGCCACGGTGAGTTTGGAGGAACCGCTTCAACTCGCGAAGTACGGCCGGCATATCGGCCAGGACACGCTCGTTGGTGAAACGCATGACCGCGTAGCCGTCGCCGCCGAGCCGCTCGTCTCTCGACCGGTCCGCGGCGAGTCGGTCCGGGGTACGGTGCTCGGGGCCGTCGAGTTCGACGACGCAGCGCTCGTCCCGCCACAGCAGATCGACCCGGATGGGGTTGGCCAGCGGGTGCGGCTGGTAGGTCTGGTTCCAGGCCCGTCCCGCCGCCCAGGCGTGGGGGCTGAGTGCCCGTTCCAGGGCCGACTCGACGGAACTGCCCGGGTGCGGACGCCCGGCCACGGCCGGGGAACCCGCGATCCGGGACTCATCCGCCGCGGGCGACGGGGACGGCGTGGCCGATACAGGCCGCGAAGACGATGCCGCCGGTGTGAGTCTCGGAGGCAGTGCCGCCGGCGTGAGTCGCGAGAGCGGGGCGGGCCGTACGGTCGGGGCGGGCCGTACGGTCGGGGCGGGCCGTACGGTCGGGGCGGGCCGTACGGTCACCGTACGGATCCGGTCGACGGCGACCGGCGCCGAGCCGGTGAGCCAGACGCCGAGGCCGCCTCGCTGGGCGAGCCATTCCCCGGCCGAGACCAGCGTCTCCTCCTCCGCGGGGGACAACCCCTCGGGCACCTCGACGAGGACCGCCGTACCGGGACGGCCGAAACTCGCGGCGAACGCCGTGGCCAGCCCCTCGGCGCGCAGCTCGGCCGCGCCCGGATAGCGGGCGCGGGACTCCGCGCCCGGGTAAGAGATGCGGAACGCCGTGCCCGCCAGGGACCGGGTGGCGAGATCGGCCAGGAAGGGGGCGAGGTGTCGGCGCCCGGGAACCGCCCGCCTGGCGAGTTCGCGTACCGCGGGCAGGGCCGCGCCGCCGGGACCGGCGATACCCTCTGCCCCGGGGAGCCAGGCGGGGAAGAGAGCGAGAACGGTCGTCTCAAGTTCGTTGAGCACGTCGGCGACCGTTTCCCGTACGGCCCGCCCCTTGCCCGCGACGTAGGTGAATATCGCGGGGAAACCCTCGGGTAACGCGTCCGCCGAAACGGTGACGATTGCGGAATGCGACTCACGGACCCAAACGACACGGCGCTCCGGCAACTCGGCCCACGACTGCGCCACGCCGTTTCCCTTTGGTGTGCGGAGTTTCGACCCTGCAGAGGTTAGGGGAGCGCGCAGATCGATGTATACATTTCCCGGAAAGTACCCCTTTGGTTAATCCTTTGGTCAGGCACCACCGTGAGCCGAGCACCGCCATACCGACCCCCACCGGCCGCCGAGCCGGTGGGATGCCATCGAGGTCAGCTCACCACGTTCCTCCAGTATGGATGCCCCATCCTTCAGGGCGGGGAGGAGATGCGGAACGGTCCCTCATGATGTTCTCTGCGGGGCTGGGAACGTTCAGCACGCGCGTAGGAAACGGTCGAGGACACGGGTGCCGAACTCCAGGGCCTCGACCGGCACGCGCTCGTCGACGCCGTGGAACAGCGCGGTGAAGTCCAGGTCCGGCGGCAGCTTCAGCGGCGAGAAGCCGAAGTGGCGGATGCCGAGCCGCTGGAAGGACTTCGCGTCCGTGCCCGCGGACAGCATGTAGGGCAGGATCCGGGCGCCCGGGTCCTCCGCTCCGATGGCGGCGGCCATCGCGTCGACGAGCGCGCCGTCGAAGGTGGTCTGCACCGGGGGCAGGCTGTCCCACTCGCGGATGATCTCCGGGCCGAGGATCTCGGCCAGCTCTGCCTCGAAGGCCTTCTCTCGTCCGGGCAGCATCCGGCCGTCGACGGTCGCCCTGGCCACCGAGGGGACAACGTTGGCCTTGTAGCCGGCCTCGAACATGGTGACGTTCGCGGTGTCCCGGAGCGTCGCGCCGATCATCCGGGACAGGTTGCCGAGGCGGGCGACCGCGGCCTCGGGGTCGTCGGGGTCGAACGGGACGCCGGTCAGCTCGGCGACACCGGTGAGGAGCTCGCGCACCGGGTCGGTGAGCACGAGCGGGAAGCGGTGCTGTTCGAGACGGGTAATGGCCGCGGCCAGCTTCGCCACCGCGTTGTCGGTGTGCAGCATCGACCCGTGCCCCGCCGTACCGCGGGCCACCAGCCGTAGCCACATCACGCCCTTCTCGGCCGTCTCGACGAGATAGGCGCGCACGTCGTCGGCGAGCGTGACCGAGAAGCCGCCGACCTCGCTGATCGCCTCGGTCGCGCCCTCGAACAACTCGGGGTGGTTGTCGACCAACCATCGGGCGCCGTAGAAGCCGCCCGCCTCCTCGTCGGCGAGGAAGGCGAAGATCAGGTCCCGGGGCGGGACGACGCCGTCGCGTTTGAAGGAGCGCGCGACGGCCAGCGTCATGGCCACCATGTCCTTCATGTCGACCGCGCCGCGCCCCCACACGTAGCCGTCGCGCACCTCCCCGGAGAACGGATGCACCGACCATTCCCCGGGGTCCGCGGGCACGACGTCGAGGTGGCCGTGCACCAGCAGTGCGCCCCTGGACGGGTCGGCTCCGGGCAGCCGGGCGATGACGTTCCCTCGGCCCCGGGCGCCGGACTCGATGTAGGTGGGCTCGTAGCCGACCTCCGACAGCTTGGCCGCGACGTACTCGGCGGCCGCTCGCTCCGTGCCCTGCGCGCCGGGGTCGCCGGTGTTGGTGGTGTCGATCGCGATCAGCTCACTGGCCAGCGTCACGACCTCGGCGACGGCGGACTCCGCGCTCATGCGACCGGGACGCGGTCGGGCACGCGCACGGCCAGGAACGTCGTCCTATGGCGGAGCCTGAAACCGAGCGATTCGTACAGCCGGATCGCGTTCGTGTTGTCGGCCGCCGCGTGCATGAACGGTGTCTCCCCTCGGTTCCGGATGCCGTGGGCGACGGCGAGCACCAGCCGGGTCGCCAGGCCCTGCCCGCGGAAGGCCTCGTCGGTGCAGACGGCGCTGATCTCCGTCCAGCCCGGCGGGTGCAGGCGTTCGCCCGCCATCGCGACCAGCGCGCCGTCACGGCGGATGCCGAGGTAGGTGCCCAGCTCGATCGTGCGGGGCAGGAACGGGCCGGGCTTGGTGCGCTCGACGAGGTCGAGCATCTCCGGCACGTCCTTCGCCTCCAGCAGGACGGCCTCCTCGTCCGGCGCGGCGGCGACACCGTCGTCGACGAGCTGGACACCCGCCAGGCGCATCACCACCTCCCATCCCTCGGGCGGCGGAACCTTCACGCCGGTGAGCGGGACCAGCGCGCCGGGACCGGCCAGCGCGGCGATGTCGTCCCAGTCGGCGGCGTCGGGTTCCTCGGGGAGCGCGGTGAACGTGGCGACGTCGGACGGGTAGCGCAGCACGTTGCCGCGCCGCTCGGCGAAGTGAGCGTGCGGCCCGGTCAGGGCCGCACGCGCGGGACTGTCCAGAGGATGCGGCTCGCCCATCGGGCCCTCGTGTTGGGTGAACGCGTACGCCTTCGGCATCCGGCCTCTCCAATACCCTGCATTCCTACATGAATAGTAGAGATAATCGCGCCGCAACCGCCGTTATTCCTCCGCCCGTTATTCCGCTCCCCCGCTCCCTGGCTCCGCCGCCCGTTCCTCGGCTCCTCCCCGGTTTCCCCCGTTCCCCGCCTTCCCCGTTCTCCAGGTTCCTTCCCCGTTCTCTCGGCCGCCGCGACGCCGTACCGCGCGCCCCTCCGCCGCGATCCCGTACGGCTCAGGCGTCGCGGCGGCGCAGCACCAGATAACCGCCCGCGAGGGCGAGGACGACCCAGAGTCCGAGGATGCCCATCCCGGTCCAGGCGTCGAAGTCGCGGCTGAACCTCGGGTCCCCCGGCGGCCCGGCGAGGTGCATGATCACCGCGGCTACCTGGTCGGGGAGGTACTGGGTGACCTTCTTCAGCCCCGGGACGTTGCCGAGCCCCTGCGAGCCGAGGAAGAGCAACGGCAGCAGGATGGCGAGCGGGCCCGTCGAACCGCGCAGCATCGCCGCGACCCCCATGGCGAACACGCAGATGAGCGTCAGGTAGAGGCAGGCGCCGACGACCGCCTGCGGCACCCCCTCCGCGCCGAGGGAGGTCGCGTACGGCCCGAGCCCCGCCTGTGCCGCGAAGAAGGTGGCGGCCACGGTCACCACCGAGGTGCAGAGGGCCGTCAGCAGCCCGGCGAGCGCCTTGCCACCGTAGAACAGGCCGCGTCGCGGCACCGCGGCGAGCGAGACCTTGATCGTCCCCGAGGTGTATTCGGTGCCGACCAGGAGCACCCCGAACACCACGAGGGGTAGCTGGCCGAGGGTGAGGCTGTAGAAGGTGGCGAACAGCGGGTCGAAGGTCTCCTGTTGTTGGGGCGTCATGTGAGTGAAGCCGCCGGCGACGCCGGCTCCGACCAGGTAGCCGAGACCTGCGCCGAGAGCGAGGGTCAGCAGCAGGGTCAAGAGTGTCGACCGTACCGTCCAGATCTTGGTCCATTCCGCCGCGGCGACCGCCCGTAGTGCGGTGATGTGCCCTGCCGCCTGCTGCCGGGACCGCGCCGAAGCCGATGCCGAAGCCACGTTCATCGCCGCCCGCCCCCGGCCCGGTGCTCCACATGGCCACCGGCCAGGTGTTCCGCGTCGCCCCTGGCGCGATATTCCACGTCACCTCCGGTGAGTCTCATGAACGCCTCCTCGAGTGAGGCCCGCTGTGTGCTGACCTCGTGCACCGTCAGGCCGTTCGCCGCGGCCAGCTCGCCGAGCCTCGCCGCCTCCGTCTCGTGGGCCTCGAGTGCTCCGTCGACCGCCTGCTCGACCCTGATCCCGGCCGCGGTCAGCACGTCGCGCATCCGCTCCGGCTCGGGTGTGCGGATCCGCACGTGCGAGCGGGAGTTGTCCTCGACGAACCGCCGCACGGTGGTGTCCGCGAGCAACCGGCCCCGGCCGATCACCACGAGACGCTCGGCGGTGAGCGCCATCTCGCTCATCAGGTGACTGGAGACGAACACCACCCTGCCCTCCGCGGCCAGCCCCTTCAGCAGGTTCCTGATCCACAGGACGCCCTCGGGGTCGAGCCCGTTGACCGGCTCGTCGAGGAGCAGCACCGGCGGGTCTCCGAGCAGCGCGGCGGCGATGCCGAGCCGCTGGGTCATGCCGAGCGAGAAGCTCCTCACGTGTTTCCCCGCCACGTCCTCGAGCCCGACCGTCTCCAGGACCTCCCGCACCCGTGTCCCGGGGATGCGGTTGGTCCGCGCCAGCCACAGGAGGTGGTTGTAGGCGCTGCGACCGCCGTGCACGGCCGACGCCTCCAGCATCGCCCCGACCCGCCGCAGCGGTTCCGAGAGCGACCGGTAGGGCTCGCCGTCGATGAGGACCCGCCCCGCCGTGGGATGGTCGAGGCCCAGCATCATCCGCATCGTGGTGGATTTTCCCGCCCCGTTCGGCCCCAGGAAGCCGGTCACGTGACCGGGCCCGACCGTGAAGGACAGGTCGTCGACGGCGGTCACCCTCCGGTATCTCTTCCTGAGGCTCTGTACTTCGATCACCTGTTCAGGTTAGGAAGCGGGAAGATCGGAGACAGTCCTCGAAAGTCGTCGATCCGGGCGACGAAAGTTGCCGTGTTCCGGCGCGTAGCCTGCCTGGCAGGGTCCGGCGCGTAGCCTGCTTGGCATGGGCCGAAACCTCCTCGCCGCCGTCGTGGTCATCGCGGACACGGCTCTGTTGGTGGCCGGGCACCGGAACGACCTGTCCCTCTGGGGTGCTCTGGCGTACGCGCTGGCCGCCGTCCTGGTGGTCGCGCTGCGCCACCGGAGTCCGGCGGCCGCGTTCGTGGCGGCGCTGGTGCTCGCCTCGCTGACCGGCGGCGCGTACATCCTGCTGCTGTGGAGCGCCTACCAGGCCGGGCAGGAGATCGTCTCCCGGTCGGGCATGGCCGTGGTCGTCGGCGCCGGGCTCGGCGGCCTGGCCGTACGACTCTCCGTCCAGCACGCGAACCCGCAGATGATCGCCAACCTCCTGTCGACCTACGTCGTGTTCGTGGCGCTGCCGCTGCTCGTCGGCCTCTACCTGGCGCAGCACCGGCGGCTGGTCTCCGCCCTCGACCAGCGCAACCGGCAGCTCCGCCTGCAGCGCAGACTCCTGGCCGAGCAGGAACGGCTGCGCGAACGGCTGCGGATCGCCCGGGACATGCACGATTCTCTCGGGCACCGGCTCAGCCTGGTCTCCGTCCAGGCCGCGGCGCTTGAGGTCTCCGCGCTGCCCGTACGGCACCGGCAGGCGGTCGGGCAGCTGGCGGAGGCGGCACGCACCGCGATGAACGAGCTGCACGAGCTGGTCGGGGCGCTCCGCAAGGAGGAGGACAGGCCGTCCAGGTCGCTGACGGTCGAGGCGATCGGCGACGTGGTCGAGGAGTTCCGCGAGGCGGGGGTTCCGGTGACGCTGGTGAAGCGGGGGGAGCCGCGCCCACTGTCCTTCGCGGCCGGGCAGGCGGCCTACCGGGTGGTCGAGGAGGGACTGACCAACGCGGCCAAGCACGCCCCGCACCAGCCGGTCACCGTAAGCGTCGAGTGGGAGTCGGACGCGCTGCTGCTCACCGTCGCCAACCCTCTTCCTGACGACCTGTCCGCCGTCGGCGCCACCATGGCGGGACACGGTCTCACCGGTCTGGGCGAACGGGTACGGCCCGCGGGTGGGGTCCTGGACCACCGGCTGTCGGACGACGGGTTCCGGCTCTTCGCGATGCTGCCCTCCGTCGCCGAGGAGCCCACGGAGGAGCGGCAGGCGGCCCCGGTGACGGTCCGGGTGGACGGGCGGGCGGTGAACGGACGGGCGGTGAACGGACAGGCGGTGGACGGGCGGGCGGTGGACCACGTGGCGGACGAGGGTCTGCCCTCCGTCGGTGGAATCCGTACGGTCGCGCTCGGCGCCGTCGTCGCGATCCTGATGTTCGCGGCCCTGCCCGCGAGCCTGCTGCTGGGGGTGGCCAGGTGATCAGGGTGCTGGTCGCGGACGACGAGCCGCTGATCGCGGCGGGCATCCGCACGGTGCTGGAGTCGGCGGCCGACATCAGGGTCGTGGCCCAGGCGGAGAACGGCAGGGCGGCCGTCGAGGAGGCGCTCAGGCATCGCGTGGACGTGGCGCTGATGGACGTCAACATGCCGGTGCTGGACGGGCTGAGCGCGATCGAGGAGTTGCGCAGGCAGGTGCCCGCGCTGCGGACCCTGGTGCTGACGTCGTTCGGCACGGAGCCGAACGTGCTGCGTGCCCTGCAGAACGGCGCGGCCGGGTTCGTGCTCAAGAACTGCACGCCGGACGAGCTGATCCGCGCGGTCAGGGCGGCGCACGGCGGCGAGGCCTACCTGTCCCCCTCGGTGACCCGGCTGGTGCTCGACATGGTCACCCCCGGCGAGGCCGGGCGCAGGCGGGAGGCGTCCGGGCTGCTCGAGACGCTGACACCCCGCGAGTCGGAGGTTCTGCACCTGGTGGCTGAGGGCATGTCGAACGCCGAGATCGGCCGCGGGCTGCGGATGAGCGAGGCGTCCGTCAAAACCTATGTGAGCCGGATCCTGACCAAGCTCAACTGCTCGAACCGCGTCCAGGCGGCCCTGCTGGTCAGAGACGCGGGCCACGGCTGAGACCATCGTCGCGGTGGGGCCTTGTCGCAGCGGACAGACGGGACAGGGCCTGGCCGCCGGGCCAGACCCGCCCCTCAGAGGTGGTTCACCCTCACGAGCACCTCGCCACCTGGCAGATCTTGGCGAGCATTCTCTCCGCGTCCTTCGTCTGCGGCGCGAAGTCCGCCTTGTCAGGTGCGCCCCACTCACCGGACCTGGCGTAGACGACGAGCGCGTTTCCCCTGCGGACCAGGACCACTCGCTCGCCACCGAGCGTGGCCTTTCCTCCCTGGTAGAGCTGCCCCGTGACGACCAGCCCCTCGTCGCCGAGCCCGACGGCGACGCCGGAGTACCGGTAGGCCGTCTGCGCCGTCTGGATCGCGGGACACCGGGCCAGCGCCTTGCGCACCTCGGCCAGGGCCTGTTCCGCCGCCCTCGTCGAGGAGTAGAGGATCACCTGCTCCGATCTCTGGTCGGACACCGCGGTGTAGGTGACCGTACGGGCCGCGATCCTGCCCGCGACGGCCAGCGACCCGCTGTGGCAGGGGTCGACCGCGAGCTTGGCATTCTTCCTCCGGTCAACCGACCAGAGACCTCTGCCGGTGGCGTCCTTCTTCGTGGCCGCCTTCTCGTACAGCAGGAAACCCTCGGGGATCGCCTCGGCGGAGGTGGCCGCGAGGGTGGGAGTCGTGACACCCATCATGACAAAAGCGAGGGCGAGTGCTGTCAGGATCTTCACGGAGATAAGACGCCCCTCACGGCTCGATCGGTTCGAATGATCGGCTTCTAGAACAATTAGGTATGAATCACGCCCTTGGCTGCCGACTGGAACGCACTCACCCGCTCCCGGTGCACCCGCCGTCGCCGCGAGCCGCGAATGCCAGGAAAGATGACACCGTGTTAGCTCGCGACCCATCCTAAAGAATCCTTGCGAAAGGTTTCTTGTCTCATCATAATGGCGCCATGGACGAGCACCCCGCCATCACCGATCCTCGCGCATTGCGCGCCCTGGCACACCCCATCAGGCTCGCGCTGCTTGAGGCCCTCGGAGTGCTGGGAACGGCCACTGCGACCCGGTGCGCGGAGGTGACAGGAGAGAGCGTCGCCAGTTGCTCGTTTCATCTCCGCACACTCGCCGAGTACGGGTTCATCGAACGGGCGCCCTCCCACACCAGGGAGAAGCCGTGGCGGCTGGCCAAGCCTGTCCAGTCCATCGCGAACGCGGCGGAGAACACCCCGATGGGCAACGCGCTCACCGAGGTGTTCCTCGAGAAGGAGTTCGCACGCCTGCGCGCCTGGCGGAGCCGGATGGAGCGTGAGCCCGAGGAGTGGCAGAACGCGAGCCTGATCCTGGGCGCCACCCTGTGGATGACCCCGGCGGAGCTGTCCGAGTTCAGGGAGTTCCTCAGGTCGATGGTCATGGGCTACCTCGACCGGGTCGAGAAGGCGGAACTGAGGCCGGAAGGAGCGCGCCCCGTGCGACTGTTCATGGCCAGCAGCGCCGAGCACTACCCGGACCCGACCGACGAGCATCCGACGGTCCTGCCGTGAGCGCTCTCGCCGATTCACGGTTCCGCAGGCTCCTGGCCGGGCAGTCGCTCAGTTCCTTCGGGGACAGCGCGCTCTACCTCTCGCTGGGCATCTGGGCCAAGGACCTGACCGGCGAGAACGCGGCGGCCGGAATGGTCTTCCTCTGCCTGTCCCTACCGGTGTTCCTCACCCCGTTCGCAGGGCACGTCGTCGACCGATTACGCAGAAAGCCACTGCTCACAGCGGTCAACGCCATCGCAGGCCTCGGAGTGCTCGCCCTGCTCGGGGTGCGCTCCGAGGCCGATCTCTGGATCCTTTACGCGGTGGCGTTCGGCTACGGCGTCGCCTTCACGGTGCTGCGGCCCGCCCAGATCGGACTGATCAAGCAGATCCTGCCCGGTGAGGACCTGGCGGGTGCGAACGCCGCGATACGCACGATCGGCGAGGGGACCCGGCTGCTCAGCCCGCTGGCGGGCGCCGCCGTCTACACCGCGGTCGGCGGCCACACGCTCGCCGTGATCGACGCGCTCACCTTCGCCGTCGCGGTCATCGTCCTGCTCACCCTGCGCGTCGAGGAACCCGCCCCGACCCCACCCCAGGAGCGGGAGCCGTTCAGGCGAGAGATCATGGCAGGCGCCCGGGAGATCGCGCGCACCCCCCTCGTGGCCTTCACCACCGCCGCCGTCGCCGCGAGCTTCGCGGTGATCGGGCTGCTGGACACCGTCGACTTCGCCGTCATCGAGTTCGGCCTGCACCGTCCTCCCTCGTTCTTCGGGGTGCTGATGTCGATCCAGGGCGCGGGAGGCATCTGCGGCGGGCTGGTGGTCGCCAGGATGATCCGCAGATACGGCGAGGCCAGGACGGTCAGCGCGGGCCTCCTGCTGGGCGCCGCGGGCACGGCGCTGCTGGCCACATCGAGCCTGCCCGTGGTGATCGCGGGATTCGCGCTGATCGGCTGCGGCGTGCCGTGGCTCGTGGTCGGCTACACGACGGCGTGGCAACGCTCAACGCCGCAGCAGGTCCTCGGCAGGGTCGCCGCCGCGGCCGACCTGTCCACGATCGGGCCGCAGACGCTCTCCATCGCGCTCGGCGCCGCGCTCATCGCGGCGGTCGACTACCGGATCCTGCTGGCCGTCTGCTGCGGGGTTCTCGTCCTCTCGAGCACCATGCTGCTCCGCAAGGCCCCCCAGCTCGCCGACGTCTGACCTTATTCTTTATCCACAATCCAGGACGTATGCCGCAATAAGGCCGTTGATGGCCGTGTGGTGATCTATCCGCCTATAGCGGATTATCACTGCGGTCGCCAAGTATGGTGGTTGCGGCGGCAGCGAAGACGGAGCGGGGCGTGATGACGGGGGAAGAAGGCTTCGATCGTCGGATCGAACCGTTCCGGACGGAGCTGCTGGCGTACTGCTACCGGATGCTCGGCTCGGCTCACGACGCGGAGGACTTGGTCCAGGACACGTACCTGAGGGCGTGGCGGGCGCGGGAGCAATACGACGAAACTCGCAGCTCCCTGCGCACCTGGCTCTACCGGATCGCGACGAACGTCTGCCTGACCGCCCTGGAGGTTCGTGGCCGCCGACCGCTGCCGTCGGGACTGGTGGCCGCGTCGGATCCGCTCGGGCCGCTCGTCCAGGGAGAGCACGCCGCCTGGCTCCAGCCCTTGCCGGACTCGTTGCTGGACACGGGCGATCCGGCCGGGGCCGTGATCGACCGCAGCAGCCTGCGCTTGGCGTTCGCCGCCGCCCTGCAGCACCTGTCGGCGCGTCAGCGCGGTGCGCTGATCCTGCGTGACGTGCTCAGCTTCTCCGCGTCCGAGGCGGCGGAAATCCTCGGCACCACCGCCGTGTCGGTGAACAGTTCCCTGCAGCGGGCGCGTACCCGGGTGAAGGAAGTCGGCGTCCGGCAGGAACCTCTCAGCGAGCCGTCAGCGGCCGAGCAGCGCGCCTGGGTCGAACGCTACATGAAGGCGTTCGAGCTCGCCGACGTCGAGGGCCTCAAGCGGCTGCTCACCGAGGACGTCATCATGGAGATGCCGCCGATGCTCAACTGGTTCGTCGGCCCCGGCAACTACGGCCTGTTCATGGAATGGGTCTTCGAGAAGGCCGGGAAGGACTGGCTTCTCAAGGAGGTCGCGGCCAACGGCGGCCAGCCCGGATTCGCCGCCTATCAGCGCGTCGGCGACGGGTACGCCCTGCACACGCTCCAGATCTTCACCGTCACCAGCCGGGGCATCGCCCGGAACTCGGTGTTCCAGGACTCCAACGTCTACGCGACCTTCGGCCTGGCGGCCAGGCTCGACGACCAGGGACTTGCCATCTCCGAGGCCTAGCCGGGCGAGGGTGGGGACGGCTCGTCGAACGTGGCCGTGATGCTTGGGCCATGTGTTGGTTCGGGCTGATGGGGACGGAAAATTCGGCACGGCGCGGATGGGCGCTGAGCACGCCTCGACATCTCTTGAGCACAGGCGCGATGAGTTCCGACCTCGCCGCCGGTATGTACTGACGAGTTCGCCGGGACACCTCGGGCGAACCGACCACAAGGGAGAATCCGATGTCGAACATTCGTGTCGAGGACGAGGCCGCCATCCAGGCCGTACTGGTTGCCTCCTACAAGGCGTGGGAGGCCGGCGACGCCGACGGCATGGTCGCCAACTACACCGCGGACGCGACCGCCATCATGACCGGCTCGCTCCGCGGCAGCCGTGACGTGATCCGTCAGAACATGGCCCTGGCCTTCGAGGGGCCGCTCAAGGGCAGCTCGACCTACAACAAGCAGCTCAGCATCCGCTTTGTCGGCAGGGACGGCGCGATCGTCATCAGCGAATCCGCCATCCTGTTCGCCGGCGAGACCGAGGTTCCGGGCGACCCGCGTAAGGTGAACGCGACCTGGGTCTTCGAGAAGCGGGACGACCAGTGGCTGATCGCCGCCTATCACAACAGCCCGGTGCTGGTGCCTGAGCAGTGAGCCGGCGGCTGCGCGGCGCGGAGTGAGCCTCGGGACGTTCGATACCGAGCCGGTCATCGAACGTTTCGATCACCGATCCCACATGCCGGCGCAGCCACATCGGTCGTGGTGAGCGAGACCGGCGTCAGGTTCAACGTGGGGCGGCCACCAACCTCATCTTCGTCGCGGGAATGCTTCGAAGAGAAGGGTGGTGGCCGTGCGGTCCGCTCCGGCATGTGCCCACGCCGACGGCCCGGGTTTGGGACACGTCTCAGGACAACGAGGGCAGGGTGAGGGTCACCAGGGCGGGAACCACCTCGTGGATGCCGCGGGCGCGCAGATGGCCGATCAGCCGCGCCGCCTCGTCAGCGCTGTCCGCCATCAGACAGCCGGGGTCGAGCCTGCCCCTGGTCACCGCGTCAGGGGAGATCGCCAGCGGGGAGCCACGCAGCTCGGCCACACCGACGTCCGGGTCCTCCGGCAGCCAGCTCCGCACCAGCTCCGTCGCCGACGGCCTGTCCCGCGGCACCTCCACGATCAGCAGTACCTCGGCCACCCCACCCGGGCGGAGCACTCTCGGCATGGCGGTCACCACGAACCTGAGCGCGTGTTCCGCGGTCATCCATCCGATCTCCGCCTCCGAGTGGTGCGCCGGGCCGGTCGGGCTGTTGAAGATCAGGTGGTCCGCGAGACCGTCCACGGCGAGACCGGACCGCAGATCCGCGAGGTGGAACTCGGCCCCCGCCCCGGACTCGACGCCCGTTCCGAGGTCGGCACTCGCCCCGGACCCAGCGCCTGCGCCGTTGACCAGGGCGTTCACCTGGGAGTACGCGACCGCCCTCGGGTTGAGGTCCACTCCGACGACCGACGAGCACCGCTCCCGCAGCGCCAGGGCGAGAACGCCGCATCCGCATCCGACGTCGACGAGTCTCCCGCCCACGGCACCGAGGTTGTCCAGCAGTTCGAAGCTGGAGGCGTGCGGCGGCATGACCAGCGTGGACCTGCGCGCCATCGCGACTCGCGTGTCGCTTCTGAACAGCTGGTCGGACAGGAAGTACATGGAGCATCCCGGCGAGACGGAGACCGCGGGCGTCACCGCGTCACCCTCCTCAGAGACCAGCCCGAGCGTCGCGAGCAGCCCGCGCAGCGCGGCGGGCACCACCTGCGCGTAGCGATCCCGTGGCACGTCGCCGTTGCGCACGAAGAGCTGGATCATGACACCGGCCGGACTCATGACCAGCTCTGAGACCTGGTCCGCCGAGCAGAAGGCGTAGAACGCCGTGTTGCTCAGCAGCTCGGCGGGACTCTCCGCGGACAGGGCCCCGGTCGCCGCCTCCTCGGTGAAGCCGACGTCGCGGAACGCCTGCGCGAGCGACCGCAGAGCCGAGACCCCGCGCGCACGCGCCACCTGGGTGTCCGGGTTCCACACGGCGTCACCGGCGATGCAGGCGGACGGGAAAGGAGTCCAACCCGAAGTTGATGATGGACTGGTTGTACTCGGGCGCGCCGAGCGGCTCGACCTCGGCCACGAGCCTGGAGAGCACCGTGAACAGCACCCTCAGCTCGGTCCGTGCCAGCGGCCCTCCGATGCAGTAGTGCTCGCCCCAGCCGAAGGCGATGTGCCGGTTGGGATGCCGGGCGAGGTCGAGACGGTGGGGATCCTTGAAGACAGTGGTGTCTCGGTTGGCCGCCGGAGTCCACACCACGACCCGGTCCCCGGCCCGTACCCGCCGCCCGGCGAGGTCGACGTCCGCCTTCGCCGTACGCAGCACGTGGAGCCCGACCGAGGTCCACCGCAGGAGCTCCTCCGTCGCGAGCTTCGGGTCGGCCTTCTCGCTCAGCTCCCGCCACGCGTCCGCGTGCCGTACCAGGGCGAGCATCGCCATGGCGGCCGTGTGCCGCACGGTCTGTATGCCACCGACGATGATGTTGTCGCAGTTCAGCACCACCTCGTCCAGTTCGAGCGTGGTGGCGAGCGCGCTGATGACGTCGTCACCGGGCGCGTCGCGCCGTTCCATCGCGAGCTGGAGCAGGTACGGCAGCAGCCGCTGGTGCGCGGCGCGGCGCTCGGCCGGATTGTGTCCGAGGAACGCCTGGTCGCACATCCCCATGACCTCGTCGCGGTCATCGTCGGGGATCCCCATGAGATCGCACATCACGGTGAGCGGGACGATCGCTCCGATGTCCCTGACGAAGTCGATCTTCTCGCAGACCAGCAGCCGTTCGACGACCTGCTCGGTCAGCTCACGGATGCGGTCCTCAAGGCGGGTCGCGTGCCTGGCGGAGAAGAACGGCATGACGGGATCGCGGTACGCGCGGTGCTTCGGCGGATCGCTCAGGGCCATCATCCGTCCCGCTCCCGCGGGCGGTCCGTGGCCGGTGCCCAGCAGCGAGCCGCCCTGCGAGCTGTACGACCTCGCGTCACCGAGGACCGCGAGGGCCTCGCGGTGGGTGAGCACCGCCCACAGCGGGCCCTCCTTCGCGGACTCGTGCCGCTGGACCGCGCCCTCGTCCCGTATCTCGTCGAGGATCGCGTACGCGTCCTCCCTGGCCCAGAACCCGGGATCGGTGAGGTCATGGGTGTCCAGCAGCATTGGGGTTCCTTTCCGCCGGCTGAGACGGTGCGCCCGCGAGTTCGTGGTCGATGTGGGCGGACAGCTCCCGCAGGGTCGGGTAGTCGAACACGGCCCGCACCGGCAGCTCGACCCCGAACCGCTCCAGCACCTCGGCCGTGATCTGCGGCGCGAGCAGCGAGTAGCCGCCGACGGTGAAGAAGTCGTCATCCGGTCCCGCCTGCTCGCAGCCGATGACCTGACACCAGATGGATCCCAGCGCGCGTTCCGTCTCCGTGCTGAACTCGACCGGCTCGACGCCGCGGTCACGGGCGTCGAGGGCGTCGGGGGCGGGCAACCGGAGACGGTCGATCTTGCCGGTCGAGGTCAGCGGCATCTGGTCGACCACGACATACGTGGCCGGGATCATGTAGGTGGGCAACGTCCGGGTCAGCCGCCGATGGAGCGCGGGGACGTCGATCACCATGCCGGGACGCGGCTGGACGTAGGCTGCGGGACGCAGTTCCTCAGGGTTGTCTCCGTAGGTGCGGACGGCGGCCTGGGCGACCGTCAGCTCGCGGTACAGGGCCGCCTCGATCTCGCCGAGTTCGACCCTCGCCCCCCTGATCTTGACCTGGTCGTCCGCCCTGCCCGCGAAGACGAGGCCACCGTCCGGCGTGCGGCGGGCGAGGTCACCCGTGCGGTAGGTACGCTCCGGCAGGAAGACCTCCCGCGTCTCGTCGAACCGGTTGAGGTACCCGTGGGCGAGGAACCTGCTGCGGACGCGGATCTCCCCGACCTCCCCGTCCCGCACCGGCTCGCCGTCGCCGTCGGTCAGCAGGATCTCCCGTCCCGGGATGGCCCGGCCGAGCAGGATCGGGTCGGCGGCGTTCTCGGGCACAGGCTGCGAGGTGGCGAGGATGCACTCGGTCGGCCCGTAGAAGTTGTGGACGGCCGCCTTGGAGAAGTGCTCGCGGGCGGCGCACACGAGGTCGGCGTGCAGCGACTCGCCGAACAGGCTCAGCACCCGCACGCTGTCGACGGGGCCGACGCCGTAGGAGGCGTCCAGCAGATGGCGGCAGAGGCTCGGCACGGTCTGCAGGTGCGTCACCTCGTGCTCGGTGATCCACTTGTGGACCCGGGCCGGGTCACCCTTGACCTCCCCCGGCGGGACGACCAGGGTGGCCTTGCCGTGGAAGGCGGTCAGGATCTCGACGTAGGCGGCGTCGTAGGTGAGCCTGGCCCACTGGAACATGCGCGACCCTGGACGCACGTCGAGCTCGGTGACCAGCCACCGCGTGAGCTGGTCGAGGTTGCCCGTGCGCTGCATGATGCCCTTCGGCGTCCCGGTCGAGCCCGAGGTGTACACCACGTACTCGGTGCCCGGCGGCACGACCGCCTCCACTCCCTGGTCGGCCACCCGCCGTACCACGACCGCCTCGTCGCCCTCGACCTGGACGAGCGCCGCGGGGAAGGGGTCGGAGCCCGAGGGCGCGAGTACGGCGCGCGGAACGCAGTCCGCCACGATCGACAGCTGCCGCTCGAGGGGCTGGTCGGCGGTCAGCCAGGCGAACGGGGTGCGCGCCCGCTGGACGGCCAGGAGCGCGGCGACGGCGTCAGGACCGTCGGGCACGGTGACGGCGACGACGTCGCCGGGCCGCAGCCCGGCGCGGATGAGCGCCGCGCTGTAGCGGGCGACCCGCTTCTCGAGTTCCTGATACGTCAGGACACCTGACTCCGAGATGACGGCGGGGATGTCGTCGTGGCGGTTCATGCCGCCCCCGCCCGAGTGTGCAGGAAGTCGGCCACGGTCTGCGCGAGCAAGGCCCCCGCCGCCTGGACCACCAGGTGTCCCCCGGAGAGGACCCGCATGCTGAACGGTCCCGTGGTGCTCCGCGCCCAGCCCGTCATCTGGTCACCGTTCACGGTCGGGTCGTCGGCGCCGACCAGGCCGAGCACGGGACAGCTGAGCGGCGGCTCCCACTGGTGCAGGTAGTTCTGGCACAGGTTGAGGTCGGCGTGCACGACGGAGAGGATGAGGGCGCGCAGGTCCGGATGAGCGAGGACCTCCGTCACGGTCTCGTCGATGGAACGCAGGAAACCGACGACGTCCTGCGGGCCCGTCGGCCCCGGAGGGCCGTGCCACAGGTGCGGCGGCAACAGCGCGGCCAGCACGCACGCGGTGGGGGGATTCAGTGAGGAGAGCTCCCTGGCCACGTTGTAGGCGACGAGCGCGCCCAGACTCTGTCCGAGCAAGGCGTATCTGCCGGAGACGAACGGCCGCATCGCCGCACTGACCCAGTGGACCAGTTCGTCGACGTCGGCCGCGTGCGGTGCGGTGAACCTCCCGCCGCGCCCGGGCATACGCACGGCCCACACCTCGATGTCGGGTGGCAGCGCCCGGCCGAGATCGGCGAAGGCGGGCGCGTCCCCGCCCGCGTGTGGAAAGCAGAACAGCCGGATCTCCGCGTTCGGCCTGGGCACCGGCACCCAGAACCACTCGGTCACCAGCATCGGCGACGCCATCACATTCCCCCGTTCTCCGTGTTGTCTTCATCGGCTCCGCCACGGCGAAGCCCTTGCGCGGCGCGGCGTGAGGAGACCTCCAGCTTCGACAGCGGCAGGTCGGGGTTGGTCGCGACCTCGGCGAGAAAGGCCTGGTAGTCGAAGACGAAGTCCTCCGCCGAGCTCAGGTCGAACAGGTCGGTGCGGTAACAGAGCAGCGTTTCGAGGGTCTCGGCGGAGGTGTCGAGCAGGTGCAGTTCCAGATCGAGCCGGGTGACCTGCTGACGCACCCCGTCCCACTCGCCGACCTCGACATCGTGCCACCGCACGGGCCCGGCACGGTGCGGCGTGCGAAGGAGCTGAAACCCCACCTGGGCGAGCGGGTTGCACGCCGGGTTCCGCGGGACCTCGAGGTGGTCGACCAGCATGTCGAAGGGAATCGAGTCGTGTTCGAGCGCCTCCAGCGTGGCCGCGCCGACCAGGGCCGTCGCCTGCCGGAAGGTCGGGTCTCCCGAGAGGTCGCCGCGCAACGGCACGGTGTTGACGAAGAATCCGACGGTCGACTGGAACTCGGGCTTCGCCCGGCCGGCGACGGGGATGGCGACGACGATGTCATGCGTCCCGGTCCAGCGCGCGAGCAGCATCATGAAAGCGGTGAGGGTGGTGACGAACATCGTGCACCTGAGCTCCGCGGCCAGCCGATGCAGCCGCTCGGCCACCTGCGGCGCAACCGTGCTCGGCAGCTCGCCACCCGCGAGCGACCGCGCCGCGGAACGGGGCCGGTCGGTCGGAAGGTCGAGTACGGCGGGCGTCCCCGCCAGTCGCTCACCCCAGTAGACGAACTCCCGCTCCAGATGCTCGCCTCCCAGCACGCCACGCTGCCAGGCCGCGTAGTCCGCGTACTGCGCCTCGGGAACCGGCAGCTCCACCGCCTCCCCGCGTACGTGCCCCGAGTACAGAACGCCCAGCTCCGCGAGGATGATCTGGACGGACCACGCGTCGACCACGATGTGATGCAGCGTCAGCAGCAGGATGTGCAGGTCAGGGCCGAGCCCCAGCAGATGGGCCCGCATCGGCGCGCCGTCGGCGAGGTCGAAGGGCCTCGCCACCTGGGCGGCGGCGAACTCGGCGGCGCACGCACTCACGTCCGTCTCGTCGGAGAGGTCGGTGTACGGCAGCGGCATCCGCTCGCCCGGCGGCCCGATCCGGATCCCGGGACGTCCCCGCTCTGCGGGAAAACTCGTGCGCAGGGCGTCGTGTCTGGCGACCACCTCGGTCAGGGATCGCTGCAGGGCGGCGACGTCGAGCGCGCCACGCACCTCGAAGCCGAGGCACACGTTGTACTGCGTGGACCCGGGGTCGAACTGCTGGAGGAACCAGAGCCGCTGCTGCGCGGGAGACAGCGCGAGGCGGTCGGCGTCATGGTCGGCCCCGGTCGCGGGCGACGCCTTGGCGTGCTCAGCGCTCATCGGGAGACTCTGCCGGGGGCGTCACCTCGTCGGAGACCACGGAGCCCACGCCGACGGGGAGTCGTTCCTCGACCCGTGCGCTGAAGGCGGCGAAGTCATCGGTTTCGTACAGGTCTCGCAGCGTCAGCTCGGCCTTCAGCCGGTCACGCACCAGGAACAGCAGGCGTACGGCGGCCAGCGAGTGCCCGCCCAACGTGAAGAAGTTGTCCCCGAGTCCCACGGTGGGTACTCCCAGAACCTCTGTCCATATGTGGGTGAGGGTGTGGTGGAGGGGGGTGGCGGGGTGGCCGGTCGTGGGTGTGGCGGCCGTGGTGGGCAGGGGGGTGCAGGTGTGGGGTG
>NZ_JBFBCE010000089.1:0-40255 GCF_040689595.1 Streptosporangium sp. NPDC051023
AGAGGTCTCCGGGGTCAAGGGCGGCCGAAGGCCGTCGCGCAGCGATCGCGGCAGCGACCTTTGAGGCCGGAGAGAGCGGCCCCGTAAACTGCGCGGCGCATCTCCGCCCCACGCGGGACCGCCGATCGAACAACCGCTACGACTCACGCCACCTCCAACGCCGTCCCCCCCTTAAGGCGATGTCTCTACGTTACGAGGGGAAGCCCAGTTGACACGGGCCACGGTCAGGCCGACAGCGCGTAGTTCCATCTCGATGCGGCGGGCCAAGGTGGTGGTGCCGGTGCCGTGCGTTCCGGCGATGCCGAGATGGACGGGGCGGGTCACCATAGGGTTTGTTCCTCATGGTCGGGGGTGGCGGCGCCGGGCAGGCCGGGGGGGACGGCCACCGCGGTCAGGGCGTCCCAGGTGGGGTAGCGGTCGGCGAGGGTGAGCAGGAGCCGCGCGGTGGCGTGGGCGTCGAATCCGGCGCGGTGGCGCTGGCCGGGGATGTCGCCGGTGCCGATACCGGTGTGGGTCAGGAGGGCGTCTAGGCCGTGGCTGGGCGCCTGCGGCAGGGTGGCGCGGGCCAGGCGCAGAGTGTCGAGGACACCGGCGGGCTTCCAGTCGGGCAGGTGGCGGTGCAGCACCGTGTAGTCGACGTGCGCGTTGTGGGCGGCGATCCATACGCCCTGCAGAGTGTCCTGGACGGCCGGGGCGACGTGCTCCCAGGCGGGGGCGTTGACCACATCCCGGTCGGTGATGTGGTGGACGCCTCTGGCGAAACGCGTGATCGGCCGCGGCGGGTGGATCAGGGTGCACAGCGTCGCCTGCGGAACCGGCCGCCCACCGTCGATGCGGACGGCGGCGACCTCCACCAGGTCCGGCGGCTGGGCACCGTTGCCCTCGACATCGACAACGAACAGGGGCGGCCAGGTGCCGAAGTCCACGAGGTCTCTCCTATGCGGTGGGCGCAGGCCAGCCGATGTCGGCGCGGCCGTGCCGGCGGTGGTGGTGAGGGTGCGCGCGGTCGTGGACCTGGTAGCCGTGGGTGTGCTGCAGGAAGTAGCGCGGCGGCTCGTTCAGTCCTTCCACCATGATGGCGCGTTCGGTGACCTCCACGGCACCGACCGCGCCGAGCATGCGGGCCTGCTCGGTGACCTGCTCCAGGTCGGGGGCCCTCCAGGAGTTGCGGCACAGCTCCAGTTGGGCCAGCGGGCAGATGTCGCACAGCTCGCGGATGCCGTAGTGGCCGTTGTAGTCGGCCTGCCCGTGGGCGTAGGCCACGCCGCAGCTCGTCTTGCGAAACAGCGGCCCCCACGGCGCGTCTCGGTTGGCGGGCCGGTGGAACGCTGTGAGGATCCGCTGCTCGGACTCTTCCGGCATGATCTTGCGGCGGGCGATGTCGTCGTACGGCTCGGGCAGTCCGTGCTCACGGTAGTAGGCGGCGATCTGCGCGCGGAAGAACAGGCCGGTGAACACCGTGGCGTGCGCGTGCTGCGACAACTCCAGAGCCTGGCGGATGTGGGCGTCGGAGTCGTTGAGACCCGGCACGATCGGCCGCCAGTACAGGAGGGTCCGGTACCGGTCGGCGTGCTCGTGCAAGGTGCGCAGGCTGGTCGCGGCGATGGCCGAGTCCACTGGCTCGATGCCGGAGTGGTCGATCCCCGAGTGCGTCACCAACACGGTGATTTTGAGGTGGCGGAAGCTGTTGAGGACGGCGCAGTCGTCGGCGTCGACGTGCCAGCGGGTGATGACCAGGACGTGGTTGGTCAGAGCGCGTTCGTCCAGCAGTCGCAGCACGTTGAAGGTGTGCGGCTTGACCACGGCCAGCATGGGGTCGGTGGCCCTGTTGAAGATCTGGATGGGGGTGAGGTGCGGCTGGAAGTAGCGGTGGCCAGTGAGCAGTTCGACGGCGGCCTCGTCGCTCATCAGCACCCGTGGGGCCTTCATCTCGAAGTTGTCGAACAGGTGGCGGACGCAGTACCCGCAATCCAGTGGGCAGCCCACGATGTGATTGAGCGACAGGCCGGACTTGCGATACTCGACGGGGTCGGCGAGTTCCGGCTTCAGGCCGGCGATCTGCTCGGCGGTCAGCAGCGGCAGAGTGCGCCGGGCACGGGGGACGACGGTCATGCGGTGCTCCCATCTGCGGTGGGGGTGAGCAGGTGGTGCCGGCCGGGGCCGTACCAGATGTCGAAGTCGCGTTGCACGACACCGGCGTGATCGCTGGTGTGGATCAGGTTGTTGATGAGCCTGCCCTCGGC
The DNA here is from genome assembly GCF_040689595.1 of Streptosporangium sp. NPDC051023. Lineage (NCBI taxonomy): Bacteria > Bacillati > Actinomycetota > Actinomycetes > Streptosporangiales > Streptosporangiaceae > Streptosporangium > Streptosporangium sp. NPDC051023. The sequence continues at coordinate 2,244 of NZ_JBFBCE010000089.1, forward strand.
GCGGGCCGTGGCCAGGGTGTCGATGCCGAAGCGGCCGCGAATCGTGTCGGCGTCGGTGACGCCTGGGAAGGTGGGGCCGATCAGTGCACGCAGGCGGGCCGCAGCGTCTGGGCCGCGGCCGAGAGCGACCATCACCCGGGCGCCGACGTACAGGCGGCGCAGCGCGGCGGGCACGTCCAACCCGAACTCCTGCGAGACGCGCGGATCAAGCATGTCGTCGTAGTGGGCGAAGATCTGCACCTCGGTCGGGTAGATCACGCGGCGGGCCGTGACGTGCATCTCGCGGCCGATCCACGCCAGTACCTCATCGGCCAGGTCGCGCTTCAGACAGTCGGGTTTGAGCAGGATCACCGACCAGGTCGACCAGTCCACAGGTGGCATCGTTACTCCTGTCCGGTGGGGAGGTGGCCGGGCCAGCGGCAGGTGACCAGCCACCGGTGCAGCGGGGTCAGCGCGGCCAGCACATCGGCTGTGACGGGTCGGTCGGGCTGGTGGGTGATCTGCCGATAGACCTCCAGCAGCAGCACCACCTGCTGCCAGTACGGCTTCAGCGGCAGGGCGACGGTGTCAGCGGCTGAGAGGGCGCGCCGGTTGTTACGCAGTTCCTCCTCCCAGCGCAGCACCTCCTGCACGGTGCGCCAAGTGGTGCCGGTCGGCATGGCCTCCCCGGCGGCCGGAGGAGCGGTGGGTTCGGTGAGGATCGCGTGAGCCTGAGGCAGGTCGGGGATGTTGAGGTGCATCGAGGCGACATGGTGGGTGTAGGTGCCCAGCGGCACGCCGAGCTGAAGCGCGGCGAACTCGGCGATGAAGGTGAAGGAGAACACATCGCACACCAGGCCGAGCAGAGCGTCGTTGCCGCGCATGAACACCACCGTGTGCAGTCGGCCGCCGCGGATCAGGAACTGCACCGCGAGGGTGCAGGCGACGTCGGGGTTGCCCGGGTCGGTGAACTCAAACGGCCGCATGATCGTCATAGCGGCGCGTTTGCTGTCAGGGTCGGCGGCCAGAAGTTGGATCGCGTGGTCGAACTGACTTCTTCCCCGAGGGGCGAACAGGCGCGGCCCGTAGGCGGTGCCAGTCAGCCGCGCACCGTCCGCGGCCAGGCTACGCAGCCGCGGCGCGTAGTAGCCGATCATGTCGAGGTCGTCGCGCCCGGCCAGGTACCACAGCGCTTCGGCGAGGTTGAAAACGATGTTGGTGCGGCGGGCGGCCAGTGCCGGGGTGCGGCGGCGCGGGTCGGTGAGGGTGAAGGAGACGTTCAGCACCTCACGCGAGCGGTTGCCGCGGGAGGAGATCGTGTACTGGGGGGTGGCAGCCACCAGGTCCAGCACCGCGCGGTAGGCGTCGTGGAACGCCGCGAACACCGCGGGCCGCAGCATCAGCGGCTCCCCTCACCGGCCAGGCGGCAGGAGCCGACCAGGTCCGTGATGATCCGGTCCAGAGAAGCCACCTGGTGGGAGACCCGCATCGGCGTCAGGTACCGCAGGCACGTGCCGATCAGCTCGGCGTGCTCGGTCGTGCCCGCGATGCTACGCAGCCACTGGATGCGTTCGATGACCTCGTGCCGGTCGGCGACGTGCAGCGCCGGGGGCATGACCTGGTCGACGCAGGCGATGGTGACGGGGGTGAGCGGCAGGCAGCCTTCGGTCACCGCTTCGCCCGCGCGCTGGGTGATAGCGCCGACGGTAGCGTATCGGTCGGGAAGCAGCAGCACAGTGCTGAGCGCCGTACGGTAGACGCCGGCCACGTCGCCGAAGGAGCAGCGGCCGGTGAAGTTCACCTGCGGCCATGCCTCGGTGCGCGGCCACTTCCCGGCGACTCGGTGCGGGAAGCGCGCGGCCGCAGGGGCGAAGAACTCCCCGAACGCCTCGTCGCGGTCGTACTGGTTGCCGACGTAGGCCAGGTCGAGCGGCCGGCGCCGGGCGACGAGCTGCTCAGGGTCGGCGGCGTCAATCAGCTTGTCGGGGACCATGTTGAACAGCACCGCCGCGCCCGCAGCGAGACGGCGGGCGGTGTCGCAGACGACGACGTTCGGCATGCGCCGCAGGGGGTCGTCGGGGGTCATCTGCCGGTCGGTGTCCCACAGCACCGTCGGCAAGGTCTGTGCGTGGGCGTAGTGGTCGAGCAGGTCCTGTTGCCGGTGCAGGTCGCAGGTGTGCCCGGCGGCCTCGCACGGGGTGGTGTTACGGCCCGGCAGCGGCCAGCGCCACTCGCACACCAGCACGTCGATGTCGGGGAATCCGGGATCCCACTGGTAGGGCAGTGCCTGCCCTGCTTCGGTCAGGTCGCGGTTGGTTTGCAGGAGCACGAGTTGGTGGCCGAGCGCGGTGAGCTCATCGACGATCGAGCGGCGCCAAAACCGGCCGCCGTCCGGGGTATCGAGGATGCCGGGGCCGAGGAACCCCCAGAAGCTGAAGCCGATTTTCACCGTGGTCTCCTCATTGGAGAATCTTGCTGACCGGCGGCCGCCGAGCGGGCAGCGTTCCGGGCATGCGAAGGACACCGTGCTGAGGGGGTTACCTCCTTCGGTCTTTGGTGAGGGCATGCCATCAGGCAACGGCGGTTGATCCGGCGTGGCCAGTGGCTGCTACGCCAGGCTCTTGATCCAAGAGCAGCACGTCTGAGATGCGGGTGGTGCAGGCCAGCCGAGTGCCACCCCAGACTGGCCTGCACCACGGATTCCGTGCACCCCCGAGGGCGCACGGGATAGGCGCGACAACCCGTAGGGTTTCCCGGCCCCCACGGGCCGATCTCCCAGACAGGACTGCCGCGCCGGTCTCACACCACCGACTCCGGCGCCGGACCGGCCGGGTCGGTGAAGAGCTTGGCGAGGCGTTCGGCGATCCGGCGCGCGGCGTCTCCCACTTCCGAGATGGGGGCGTGTTCGGCGCGTTCACCGGTGACGTTCCAGAAGTAGGTCTGCTCGCGGGAGTCGGTCCAGACGGTGAAGTCGGTCTGCACGACGGTCAGCCGCGGGGCGCCGTCGTCGTGGCCGAGTGTGGTGAAGACGTTGCGGTTGATGAGGAGGTGCTGCAGGCGGCGCAGCTCGGTGGCTGCGGGGTCGTAGGCGGCGGAGGCGGCTTTGCGCAGGGCGGTGGCGGCGGGTGTGCCGGGTGGCAACACGGTGGGCTCCTTCGCGGTGGGGTGTGGCGGCCCCGGGATCGTCTTCCGGCCGCGGGGTTGTGGGCTGCGTTCCGGTGACCCTTACGGGGGCTGCGGGGTCACCGCGGGGGCGGGACCCGCCACATGTTCATCACAGGGTTGATGGCCTCCATCGAGCTCAGTGACCGGGGCGAGGAGGGGGCCACGATCGTGTGATCGCCGTGCTGGGCCGCGAAGCGCCGCCCGTACAGCAGCCGCATCACCCCCCACCGATTCTGGGATCGCTCGGCGGGGACGTCGGCGGGCAGGTCATCGGGGAATCGCACACTGATCTCCTTCCAGAGGGAGGCGTTGAGCGGCGAGCCGTACAGCGGCCAGGGCGGGCGTGCGATAGACCGCCCATCGAGACCTGCCGTGCTGTCCCCGACGCGGGGCGAGCCACCAGATGCGTTCCCCGTCCGTCAGCGCTACCAGGCCGGGACCGACCGAGACGGCGACGTGACCAGACTCGAACGGGAACACGTCCGTTCGGAGACCTCGGCGTAGGAGCGCGTTCTGGAGCTGCTCGGCGACCAAGACGGCGGAATTGGCCGTTTCAGATGCGGCTGTCAGGTCTGTGACGGTGGATCTTGCTCGGAATGTTCGGCGGGCCATCGTAGCTCCCTGCGCGGGTGGGGCGGTTACGTCAAGGATTCGCCCGTGGTGCATTCGAGGTCGATGAGAATGCTTGAGAATGCTCGGAAGATGTTGATCAGGACAGTTGGTCGAGCGCCGAGGTGATCAAAGCCCGAGCGTGTGCGCCGGTCACCGCGTGCTCGGCGTGCTTGACGAAAGTGTCGATGTAGATCGCGATCTCACGGGGCTGGGTGATCGTTATCTCAGCGGACGGGAGCTCGACGGCAACTCGCGCCTCGTCGTAGATCCAGAACGGGACGGTTGGCCACATCCGCCGATCAGGGCGGGCAGGAATGATCCCGAGGCTGACGCTGGGCAGCGACATGAGCGTGATCAGCCGGTCCAGCTGTCCGGCCATGACCTCCGCGCCACCAAGACCGGTGTGCAGGACAGCCTCTTCCAGCACGATCGCGAATCGGCGAGCACCGGAGTACAGCACGCGCTGGCGTTCGAGGCGGGCGGCGACGGCGGCCTCGGTGTCGTCGGGGATGCCCCGGACGGAGATGATCGCCGCCAGCAGCGCGGTCGCATACTCCGCGGTTTGGAGCAGGCCGGGGATGCTGAGCGGCTGGTAGATACGGAAGTGTGTGGTCGCCTCGTACAGGGGTGTGTAGGACTCTTGGAGGCGGCGCATACCGGTGCGCTGGCGGCGCCGCCATTCGACGTACATCCCGTCGATGATGCGGACGCTGGCGATCAGGTCTTCCGCCTGGTCGTCGGTATCGCAGTGACGGCACCAGGCGAGGATGTCCTGAGCCGAAGGCGTCTGGCGGCCGTGCTCGATCTTGGAGACCTTGCTTCCGTCGTACCACCCGGCCAGCGCCGCCAGTGCCTTGCAACTCAGGCCTCGATCCATGCGGATTTCACGTAAGCGCAGCCCAAGGGCCCGGCGGGCTTGCTCGACATTCGACGCTGGCACAGATGGCTCGACAGGGTTTCAGGCGGGTCTGTAAATCCCGTGCGGCACAGCGCGGCTCCAGACCGCGTCGAACGCCGATGCGCACAGTCTCACCACGGCAGAGTCGGTGACGATCTCAGTTCCAGCCCACCGGCCGTCGCCGGTGAAGTGGTTGAACCTCAATGTTCGCTCATCGAACAGCCAGAAGTCGTTGCCGGGCAGTGCCAGATCAGAAGCTTGACGGCGGGGCAGCCACCGGACCTGTTCGCCGGCCGCGAGGTTCGCGGCGGCAGTGATCTCGTGCTCGTAGCGGATGTAGTCGGTGACGGGCTCGGACACGATCCGAGCCCGCCGGACCTGGACGCCCCGGCCGATCGGCCCAGCGAGGATCCCCCGCCATACCGCGTCGCGACCGGACCGGTCGAAGGGCTGCCCGGCCTGCCACGCCTCGAACGAGGGATCCCCTACGGCATACACGTCGCGCATCTCCAGATGCGCAGCCGTGCGCTGCGCCGCCTGGAGCAGTTCGGCGAACTCGTTACGCGTTGCTGTGGCCGTTGTCGCCACCGTTGACCTCCGGGAAGAGCTGCATCATCCGTTTGGGGAAACGGATGACGGTCTCACGTTCAGGAATCGGCCTGACCGCGTCGATCTCGGCGAGCGCCGCTGGGTCGGTGATCTTCCAGCCCTGCAGGATGTAGGTGTCCCCGTCGTCGTAGATCGTCGGAGAGCCGTCGTGGTCGGACTCGGGGTCCTTACCGATGAACTGTAGAGCCATCGGGACCTCCTTCAGGTCAGCTGTGCTCAACAATGCTCACCTGACCCTGACCCAGCCTCCGCGATCGATCAATGTCACCGATCTCGCCCGATCATTGCCGGGCCCGGCAATGATCGGTACAGGGCCTGCAGGTCAGGTTCGTTTCACAGAGCCGGAGACGCACGGAGAGGTGCGACATGGCCAGGGTCAGCCGAGCCCGGCGCGCTGAACTGCAGCGGCAGGCACACCAGATCCGCAGCAGTGGGCAGCGTGCCCGCTGGGACGTGGAACGGATCGCTACGGCGATCCACACCGAAGTCCCGGACATTCTCCCGCTGGAGGCATGGCGACTGGCCTACGGGTGGAGCAGAGCGCAGGCGATCGCCGGGATCTCGGCCCTCTACGAGGCCGACCAGCTTGCCACTCCGCCTCTGAACTCCTCCATGCTGTGCCGCTGGGAGCACGGCAACATCACTCCCCAAGGGGAATACGCGCTGATGCTGAGCCGCCTCTACCAGGTGCCTCTCGCGCAGCTTGGGCTGGAACCGGCGACCGCCGCCCTTGCCGGTCCGCAGGACCCGCGACGTCCTTTCCTTCAGACAGCGGCCGCACTGACGAACGGACACTTCATGACCGCCGAGAACAGGACCATTGCGCTTGAAGCCTTGCGGGAGTCGATCCAGCTCGCACTGGAGGTGGACGGCCCCGCAGGCGGACCGCTCGTCAGGGAACACCTCGAAACCGCGATCGGCTACTACGCTGCCAACTTCTCGGCGTTCGCTCCCGCGCTGCTGGCGGTCGAGGTGCACCGCACTCGGGCCCTGGTCGGAGCGATGCTTCGGCAACCGCAATCTGACGCCGTCCGCACCGAACTGCGGAAACTGGCTGGCTGGTTATCGGCCCTGGTCGGCAACCTGGCATTCGTACTGGGCGATCACACCGGCGCCCAAATCCACCTTGGCACTGCGGCCCGTCTGGGAACCACCGTCGGCGACAGTCATCTGATCTGCTGGTCGCTGGGCGCGCAGGCGATGACCGCCAACGCCCAGCAGAAGTTTCCCGAGGCGCTCGATCTGTCCCGCCAAGCTCTGGAATACGCGGACACGCCGCTTCGCCGTGCTCACATTCTGGCCTGGGGCCAGCTGCGCTCTTTAGCCAACCTCGGCGCACAGCACCGCTCCGACGCGCTCCGGGTGATGGCCGCCGCACAGGACGAGATGGCAGCCGACCCTCACGGCGAGCAACCTGGCCGGTTCGGATTCGATCACGCCGAACTTCAGCTACACCTTGCCGAGGTCAGTCTCCAGTTCGGCGACCACAACCAGGGACGGACGCACGCGGAGGTTTCCCGGGCAGGCAAAACCGCGGGAAGCCCCGGCTGGGCCGCCGCGACCCTTGCTCTGGCGCGGGCCGAAGCCGCACGCAGGAACCTGTCCGATGCCGTCGCCTTGGCCAGCGAGGTCCTCGACACCGTTCCCGCCAACGCCATCCGCGAGACCAGCCGGGCCCGGCTCCGCAGCCTCGAGCGAGACCTGTTCCAACATCCCGATCCCGGCCGTGAAAGCCACGCTTTCTGCGAGCGGCTACGCGGTCTTCCCGCGCTTGTGCCAGTCGGACGGATCAGTGACGAACCCAACGGCCTGTAGAAGAACCTCCGCTCTTCGTAGGCGAAGGGTGCTGCTACTTTGCTTCGTTCTCGGGCGGGTATAGCTTGTCGAACGCCCGGCCCGCGACAAGTGTGCAGTACCAAGCAACTTGAAGCGCAGACCCGCCGACAAACAGGGTGGCCGTACTCATGGCATCTTCATGGTCGAGGATCGCTGCGGTGATTGCGGTGAAGACTGCGGTGAACACGTAAGCCTGAAACAGGCGCCGCTTGGTCTCCCGGGACACCAGATCGGCTGTGCCAGCACTGTCCTCACCCGGAGACGAAGTGAGGACGCCCGGGGGAGCAACGATGATCTGCTGGCCCGTCTCTAGGGAATACGACCGGGGGGCGGTGTTCCTGTTTACTCGTCCGACGGCCTGCAGCAGATCGTCAATCGGGGCTAGGCCAAGCAGGAGGTACATCTCGAACGAGCCATCGAATGCGTGGCTAGTGATCGCGGCGTAGTTGTCTGCCGGTTCAGCTTGAGGGGCATTCGGGACGTCGAAAGCGTAGAAGTGGTCGACCAGTTCGAGGAACCGGCGCTGGATGTCATCGTCAGACGGACCGTCGCTAGTGGTGGTCACCTTTGGACCTTAAGTTGTTCCGCGACACGCGCACGGCTGGTTTCCCAGAGTGCTCGCCGTTGAAACAGTTTCATGGCAGGACTGCTGATCACAGTGATAAGGGAGGGATGATGGCTCAGACGTACCTGGGAGAGCGCAAGCCGAGGATTGGTGCGGCCGGACCCGGCCCTGCGCGATCGCATGGACGCTTCCGCAGCCAGCCACGGCTACGGAAGCCGCCAGATGAACAGCTACCTGGTGAACCTACTGGGAGCCCTGCACCCGGACCCGGAGAAACACCCGGAAGCTGCCAAGGCCGCCGCCGCAGTGGTGGAGGCGCTGCTCGCCTCTGCCCGGGACATGAAGGATCAGGAGGCGCGCGCAGCTCAGCCCCTGCGTCCCGGCGTGGCCCGTTTCCACCGTATTCGGGTGGCACCCCTGAGGGTGCCGCCTTGGCGGTTTTTGGTGTCGCGGACGGCGACGGTGTCGTCGATGAAGGCCACTTCGACGCAGCTCGGGCCGTCGGCGCTGAGGCTGTTCTTGCGCCAGCGATTGTTGGAGGGGTTGGGGTGCTGCATCTGTCCCCTGCCTCTTCTGCATCTCACAATGTCATTGGAGTGCGAGGTCGTCGAAGCCGCCTTGTTTGATGTCGCTGACGAAGGTCGTCCAGGTGTCGCGGTGGAATGTGAGGGTGCCGCCTTGGCGGTTCTTGGTGTCGCGGATGGCGACGGTGTCGTCGATGAAGGCCACTTCGACGCAGCTCGCGCCGTCGCCGCTGAGGCTGCTTTTGTGCCAGGGCGTGCTGGAGAGGCCAGGCTGCTGCATTTTGCTTCCTTCCTCTAGTGATCTTCGCGTAGGGATCCGAATAGCGCGATCGTTTTGGCTGGGCTGAGCGCTATCGCGCGAAGATGCTCACAGATGTCGTTATACCTCTCGATATCCTTTTCCTTCTCAAGGAACAAGTCGCCAGCCATGCTGTCGATGTAGATCACGTCGGGGTCGTCCTCGGGAAACTTCAGGTGGATGAAACTGCCCGGCATGCCTGGGTGGGCCCCGGCGGAGAACGGGATGACCTGAAGGGTGATGTGCGGGCGCTTGGCCTGCTGGACGAGATGCGTGAGCTGGTTACGCATGATGGCGTCGCTGCCGACCGTCCGCGACAGGGCGGCCTCATCCAGGATCGCCCACAACCGGAGAGGAGTGTCGCCTTCCAAGAGCGCCTGTCGCTGTAGCCGGGCGATGACGCGGGTCTCGACTTCGTCGTCGGTGGCGGTCGGCAGCACGCCTCGGATCACCGCCCGCGCGTAGTCCTCGGTCTGCAACAGGCCGGGGATGAACAATGACTCGTAGTTGATGGCCTGCTGTGCCTCGGCCTCCAGGCTGATGAGAGCGGTGTACTGATCGGGAAGCTCGGCGTCGAAGCTATGCAGCCAGCCGCGTTGCTTTGCCTCTTTCTGGAGAGCCAACAGGTCGGCGCGTTCATCGCCGGTGACTCCGTAGGCGTCGAGCAGGGCGATCAACGTCCGGAGCTGCGGCTTGGTCTTGGCCGACTCGATCCGGTAGAGCGTGACGCTGTTGACGTTGGTTTTCTCCGCCACCTCCTCCTGGGACAGCCCGGCGGCCTGGCGGAGACGACGTAGCTCGGCGGCCAGGCGGCGTAGGCGCACGGTGGGAGGTTGGCGTCTGCTTGATGGCGCGGGCGCGTTCTCATCCATTCCCTGCTTCTCCCGCATTTTCGGCACCTTCCTGGACTATGTAGGCACTACGAATGTAGGCCTTGCATTCACTGAGAGTGATGGTGCATGCTCTGAGAGTCAAGCCTTCCAGGGCGGTTCCTCGCTGGAAGACGGAACGTGTGATTTCCCCAGGCGGCCGGGCGGACGACCTTCCCTCCCGATACGGCTCACCCCCTGTCGGGTGTCCGTCCGGCGCAAACGGCATGACCGGCGGCAGCCCCCTGCCGTTTCCCGGTCGTGCCCCCCACAGGACCGGCGCCGCACCCTCGCCACCCATGAGGGAGCGGTTCCCCCGGCTGCGAGCGGTGCCGGTCCTGTGTCCGACCTGCCGACCAGGATCGAGGGAAAATGGCCGGTGTCAGCGTCAGAGAGCACTACCTGGAACTCTCCGTCTTCTCGACCTCGCCCTACTACGCCCGCGTGCACATCCAGCGCGTGCTGGAGGGCTGGCGGCGAGACGACCTGGTCGAGACGGCCCGGCTCGTCGTCTCCGAGCTGGTCTCCAACGCGATCAAGGCGCACACCGCGTCTCTGGCCGCGCTGGAGACGGCCGCCCTGGCGAGCCCGGACCGCATCTGGATGGACCTCTACCAAGCCGACGGAGCGGTCGTGCTGCGTGTCTGGGACGCCGGCCGTACCCCGCCCGTCCTCAGGAACCCCGATCCGGACGACGAGGGCGGACGCGGCCTCTACCTCGTGGACCTGCTCACGAGCGGCTGGGGTTACCACCGGCCGAAATCAGGAGGAAAGATCGTATGGTGCACGCTGGTGGCTTCACCGGCGCTTCCGGTAGAGAGCACCTGGTCCGGTTTTTCCGCCACGTTCGCCGACCCCGCGGCCGAGTCGGCGGAATGAGATCGGCGCGGCAGTTTCGGGGCCGGTGGGGTCGAGGTGCTCGGCCGTCTGGCCGCCCTTGACGGCCCTGTGGCTGAGCGTGACCCGGTGGAAGACGATGGGACATGTTTTCAAGACGGCAGACCATTACGCGGCTCATTCGATCTCCCTAACGTTGAGGGCGTCAAACCGAGCGGAAAGGGAGAGCTTCCATGCGTGCCGTTGTCCAGAATTCCTTCGGCGGTCCTGAGGTCCTGGAGATCGTCGATGTCGACCGCCCCGAGCTCCTCAGTGGTGAGGTGCTCATCCGGGTCCTGGCGAGTGGCGTGAACCCCGTGGACGTCGCCGTCAGGTCGGGGGTCTATCCGTTGCTGGGTGAGCCCAGTTTCGGGGTGGGGTGGGATGTTTCCGGCGTTGTAGAGGAAGTCAGTCCGGGGGCTCGCTTCAAGGTGGGCGACGAGGTCTTCGGAATGCCTTTCTTCCCGCGTGCCGCGACCGGATACGCCGAGTACGTCGCCGCCCCCTCGCGGCAGGTCGCTCGTAAGCCCGCCTCGCTCGACCATGTGGAGGCCGCCGCCGTGCCGCTGGCCGCGCTGACGGCCTGGCAGGGGTTGGTGGACGCGGCGCGGGTGAAGGCCGGCGACCGGGTGCTGATCAACCGCGCCGCCGGAGGAGTCGGGCACTTCGCGGTGCAGATCGCCAAGGCGCATGGGGCGCATGTGATCGCGTTGGCGAGCGAGGCGCGACACGAGTTCCTGCGGAGCCTCGGGGCGGACGAGGTGATCGACTACCAGGTCACCGACTTCGCGGACGTGGTGCGTGATCTTGATGTCGTCTTCGACTCGAACGCCCAGGGTTCGCGTTCACTGAGCGTGTTGCGGCCGGGGGGCACGTTGGTGACCATCATGGAGCATTGGAACCGGGAGCTGCAGGCCGAGGTTGAGGCGGCCGGGCGGCACTTCGCGGGGGTTTCGGTCGAGCCTGACTACGCGTCCCTGGAGGCGATCTCCGAGCTGATCGACGCGGGACGGATCCGGCCTCACGTACAGGAGACTTTCCCGCTCGAAGAAGCGGGCAAGGCTCATGAACTGGTCGGTTCCGGGCAGGTGCAGGGAAAGGTTGTCCTGACCGTAGGGTGAGGATGTGGACATTCTGACCGAGGCTCTGAGTTCGATGCGGACCGGGCGGCCGACGTCCGTCCGCACCGACGGCCGCGCCCCCTGGGGGCTTCGGCTTCCGCCTGTCGCGGGAGCCGGTTTCCATGTGGTGCTGCACGGGACGTGTTGGCTGGTGGCCGTGGAGGACGCTCCCGACCATGTGAAGCCGATCGCCCTGAGCCCGGGGGATGTGATCTTTCTGCGCGACGGCAGTGGTCACATCCTCGCCGACCACCCGTCCACACCGGCTGAGGTGGAACGGCCGGAACAGTTTCATCCGGGGTCGCCGATCGGCACCCTGAGGACAGGCGGCGACGGCGCGTTGACCAGCCTGCTGTGCGGCAACTACCACCTGGACCAGGGGCGGCCGCACCCGTTGGTGCGGCAGTTGCCCGAGGTGATCCATCTGCGGACGGGGCCCGGTCGCCACCCGGAGCTGAGCGCCGCCGTCCAACTGCTCGGCGCGGAGCTGGAGAACCCACGGATGGGATCGGTCGGCATCGTCCCCACGTTGATCGACTCACTGCTGCTCTACATCCTGCGCGCCTGGTTGGAGGCTCAGCCTCTGGCGGCGGCGAAGGGCTGGGCCGCCGCGCTCGGCGACTCGGCGGTCGCTCCGGCGCTGGCGGCCATTCACGAGAACCCGTCGGCCCAGTGGAGCGTCGAGTCGCTGGCCGAGCGGGCCGGGCTCTCCCGCGCGGCCTTCGCCCGGCGGTTCACGGCGCTGGTGGGGGAGCCGCCCATGGCCTATCTGACCCGTTGGCGCATGACGATCGCAGCCCGGCTGTTGCGCGAGTCCGACACCACCCTGACCGCCGTCGCCGCCCAGACCGGATACGGCTCGGAGTTCGCCTTCGCGAAAGCCTTCAAACGCGAGTACAACGTGGCCCCCGGTGGATACCGCCGTAAGGTCAGAACGGCCTGACGACAGGGCCGGGGGCGGCGGTCGGTCGCCGCCCCCGGCTGCACCCCTCCGGGATAGGGGTGTCTGCGGACCTCCCGCGCTACAGGCCGAAGGCCAGCAGGACTGAGCCGCGGTCGGGGTTGGGGTACGGGGTGAACGCGTAGCCGGACTGCACGTAGACCATGCCGTGGGAGACGACCGCGCCGCCCGCGCCGGACACGGCGCCGCCGCGGCCGGGCAGGCCGTTGACACCGTCGACCGGGGTGATCGTGTCGTAGGTCCACAGCACCTCACCGGTGCGCGCGGAGTAGGCCCGCATCTTGCCGTCCATGCTGCCCAGCCAGACGATGCCGGGCGTGGTGGTCACCGCGGGGCCGTGACCGAGCTGGCAGACGTTGGGGTACTGCGCCGCGCCGCCGGTGGTGCAGCCGTCGGCCGGGTTGGGGGTCTTCCAGATGACGTGACCGTCCGCAGGGTCGAGGGCGAACAGCGTGCCCGGCCTGGCCATGTACGTCGAGACGTAGAGGCGCTCCCCGTCGAAGCTGGTGCCCCACTGGATGCCGGACAGGCCGCCGCTGGGCATCGGCGTGGACAGCTGGCGCTGCCAGACGATCTTTCCGGTCCTGGCGTCGAGCACGTGGTAGACCCCGGCCTTCTGGCCGATGCCGATCAGGCGCTTGCCGCCCGCGCTGAAGAGGTTGGGCGCGGCGCCCAGGTCGAAGTCGAGCGCGGTGCCGTCCGGGAGGTTCGGGCAGTACTGCTTGTCCTCGGGGGTGGGGAAGGAGCACTCGATGCGCCAGGTGTCGACGTCGGTCATCTTCCTGGTCCAGCGGGCCTTGCCGGACGCGATGTCCAGCGCGAGCACCGAGTCGTAGTTGCCCGCGCTCCCGGTGTAGTTCTGCCCGGTCCCGACGTACAGCGTGCGAGTGATCGGGTCGATGGCCGGGGTGCTCCACACGCCCGCGCCGGACGCCTCGTACTTGGGCACGCCGTTGGGCCAGGTGCCGTTCTGCTTGGGCTCGGGCACGGTGTAGTAGCGCCAGACCTGCTCGCCGGTCTCGGCGTTCAGGGCGTCGATGTGGCCGCGGAAGGTGCAGCAGGGGAAGTTCTTGCCGAGGATGTTCTGGCCGCTGGACACACCGACGTAGACCCGGCCGCCGTAGACGATCGGCGAGCTGGTCACGCCCGCGGCGATCTCGGTGTCGATCTGCCGAGCCCAGGCCAGCTTGCCGGTGCGCTGTTCCAGCGCGTAGAAGTAGCCCCGGCCGTCGCCGAAGTACACCTTGCCGCCCGAAACCGCGGCGCCGTCCTGCACCACGGCGCGTCCCCCGGGGCCAGGGGTGCCGACGGTGCTCAGGTCGAAGTCCCACTTGGCGGCGCCGGTCCGCGCGTCACGGGCGTAGAAGTGGCCGTCCGTCGCGCCGAAGTAGATGGTGTCACCCACGACGGCGGGCTGGCTGTGCGGCGTGCCCGTGTTCTTGGGGTAGGCGAAGGCCCACTTCAGTTTCAGGCCGCCCACGTTGCCCGGCGTGATCTGATGCTCCAGGGGGTTGGAGCGCGAGCCGCTCAGGTCCTTCTGCCAGGACGGCCAGTCGCCGGGGAACGACGGGGAGTGGCCCCCGCCGTAGCCGGTCGCGTCGGCCGTGGCCTGCGCGTCCCCGTCGGGAGGCGCGGCACTGGCCGTAACGGGTGTGTTCAGCAGCAGGGCCAGGCTCGACGCGGCCACCACCGCGGTTGACCTGAGGAACCTCTTTTTCCTGATCGAACGCATTTCCATTCTCTTCTTTCTCCTGTGTTGCACCGGGGGGTGCGGCACCGTGCACGGGCGTCGTGCACGGTGCCGGATCATTGAGTCACCGGATGAAAGTCATGACATGTAGCGCTTTTTCAGATCATGAGCACCAAGGGCCCGGCCAGGTACGGCGGGCCACCAGGCGAGGGAGGGACGCCCGCTCGGGAGTCCGTTCCGCGGATCCGCTCAGCGGGTGAACGCCGCGTACTTCTTCCAGAAGTCGCAGTTGTGCTGCTTGGAGATCTCCTCCGTCAACTGACTGTCGCCCGCGGGCACGAGCGACATGACGGAGGGGTGGGAGCGGGTGAACCTGGACCAGTACGGCGCGCCGTCGACCGTCGGGTCGCCGGTCTTGGCGAATCCGGTCCACTGGGTGACCAGCTGGGTGCCGAAGGCCTGCTGGTTGGGGCTCAGGTCGGCCCTGGGGAAGGCCAGGAAGAGCGCCTCGTTGATGTGGTACGAGCCGTTCGGCTTGGTCTTGTCCAGGAAGAAGATCGGCGGGGCGTCGGCGTTGTCGACCTGGAAGGCGTAGACCGGGATGTACCGGGCCAGCCGCTCGTCGTTGAGCAGAGCGGGGCAGACGGAGTTGGAGTCGGCCACGATGGTGCGGTAGGCGATGAAGACCGAGGGGGCGGGGAAGCGGTTGATCGGGTAGCGCTTGAACACCTCGGGGGCCAGGGAGCCGTACTGCTCCTTGACCAGCTTCTCGTACTCCTCCGGGGTGTTGGCGCCAAGGAGCTGGACCTCGTCGCGGTCCACGCCATGCATGAGCGTCACCTTGTTGACGCGTCCCTTGGCGAACGCCTCACCGGGGGACAACGGCAGGATCGTGCCGTCGACGATGGGGCCCAGCGTGCCCTTGTCGGGGCCGAGCCCGTCGCCGGACTTCTCCAGCAGCGTCTTGACCGGTACGGCGCGCAGGCAGGCGGCCACGTCGGTGGCGTTCCCGCAGCCGAGGGCGGCGGCGAAGCGGTCGCCGGTCTGCTCGGCCTCGGCCAGGGTCGGCAGGGCGGACTTGCAGTCCTGCTTCTGCCAGGTGGTGTCCTTGTCGAGCAGCGAGTTGTACTCGCCGCTCTGCGCGATGCCCTTCTGGAACAGGCCCTTGGACACCGGCGAGGTGGTGTGGGCGCACACGCTGGACCCGCCGGCGGACGCGCCGTAGATGGTCACGTTGTTCGGGTCGCCGCCGAACTTGGCGATGTTGCGGTGGACCCAGCGCAGGGCCTCCTGCTGGTCACGCAGGGCGTAGTTCCCCGAGCGCGCGCTCAGCGACTTGTTCACCATGAACCCGAGGATGCCGAGCCGGTAGTCGACGCTGACGTGGACGACGTGTCCCGCGCCCGCCAGGTAGGTCCCGTCAGAGGAGGCGCCGAGCCGGAACCCGCCGCCGTGGAACTCGACCATCACGGCCAGCGGCTCGGTGCCCGCGTTCGCGGGCACGGCGACGTTCAGCTTCAGGCAGTCCTCGTTGGTCGACTCGGCGCCGAGGAACGCGGGCTGCGGGCAGGGGGCGCCCCGCTCCGTCGCCTCGACGGTCGAGGTCCAGGGGGCGTGCTGCTCGGGCGGCGCCCAGCGCAGCCTGTCGACGGGCGGCGCGGCGTAGGGGACCCCGAGCCAGGACTTGACACCGTTGGTGACCAGGCCGCACACCGGGCCCTGGTCGGTCTGGACCGTCGTGTCGGGCGCGCACGCGGGGGCTGTCTGCTGGGACGCCGCGGTCCGCGCGGTCGTGAGTACGGCCTGCCGCCCGGCCGCGGCCACGGCCGCCGGGGTGGAGGAGGTGAGCGCCATCGCCGTCGCGACGAGTGACACGACCACGGAGAGCGTGAAGTGCCGTTTCTTCGTCTTCATGCAGGATTTCCTTTAGGACCGACAACAGAACTGGGGGGATCGGCCGGTGGCCGACTTCGATCTGCCGGGCAAAAGAACACGAAAGGGCAACTTGACCATAGGGCGGGCCAATGGTGCGGAATAGGCACGATGTGCCGGGGTTGCCGAGCGGCGCTCCCCGGGCGCTCACCGGTCCCGCCATGTCGGTGAGCGGTCGAATCACCTCGCCCAATGGTCAATCGATCCCTGACTTTATCCTGACTCGATCAGTAACTGTCGGTAATGCGGCAGGACACGCCGGGCGGCGGTCCGCATAACACGATCTTCTGAGCCGACAGGGCCGCCGGGAGGGGAACGGTGGCGTAACCTCCTGGGCGGGAAGTGGAGAGCAGGCGGAGGAAAAGTGGCGAGACGTCCGACGGCCGAGCAGATCGAACGCCTTTTCGTCGGCACGTCGCCTCGCTACACCCGGATCGAGGTGGCCGAGCTCGCGCAGGTGCCGCAGGAGCTCACCGAGCGGATCTGGCGGGCGCTCGGCTTCGCCACGTTGCCGGACGACGCGGTGGCCTTCACCGACGCCGACGTGGCCGCGCTCGGGCGGGTCAGGGCGATGCTGGCGGACGGCCCGCTTGACGAGCGGGCGGTCATCAGGATGACCAGGGCGATCGGCCAGACGACCGCCAGGCTCGCGCAGTGGCAGGCCGAGATCATGATCGGTGCCGTGCTCGACCGGGAGCGGCAGCCGACGGACGCCGACCTCGCGGCGGTCCTGGAGGCCTCCCGCAGGCTGCTGCCCGACTTCGAGCAGGTGCTGGTCCACGTCTGGCGTGCCCAACTCGCCGCCGCGGGAACCCGCCTGCTGGCCACGACCGACCTCACCGAGGAGGCCGTACCGAACCGGCTGACCCTCGCGGTCGGCTTCGCCGATCTGGTCTCCTTCACCCAGCTCTCCCGCGAGCTTGACGAGCGGGGCCTGGCCGAGCTGGTCGAGGGGTTCGAGTCGCGCGCCTCCGACGTGGTCGCCGCGCACGGCGGACGGCTGGTCAAGACGCTCGGCGACGAGGTGCTGTTCACCGCGGCGGAGCCGCGGACGGCCGCGGCGATCGCGCTCGGGCTCGTCGACGCGATCCGCCGGTACGGTCCCGAGGTGCGGATCGGGCTCGCCTACGGTCCCGTCGTGCCGATGATGGGCGACGTCTTCGGTACCACCGTCAACCTGGCGGCCCGGTTGACGGCCATCGCCCGTCCCGGCACGATCATCGCCGACGGCGAACTGGCCGAGGCCGTCGCCGGGTCTCCCGGAGTCGGGGTGCACCGCATGCGTCGCCGTCCCGCGCGGGGGCTCGGAATGGTCCAGCCGTACGTGCTCCGCGGAGCCTGACCGGCGGCGCCTGACCTGATAGGCATTGACGTGGGGGCGCGTCAGGAAAAATGAACCGGTAACCGACTCAAGGACGAGGTGCAGGATATGCCGTACACCGTGCAAGGCGTGGTCGCGCGAGGCAAGGGGGAGCCCGTCTCCCTGGAGACGATCCACGTGCCGGACCCCGGCCCGGGTGAGGCGGTGGTGAACGTCCAGGCCTGCGGCGTCTGCCACACCGACCTGCACTACCGTGAGGGCGGGATCAACGACGACTTCCCGTTCCTGCTCGGTCACGAGGCCGCCGGAGTGGTCGAGGCCGTCGGCGAGGGCGTCACCGAGGTCGCCCCCGGCGACTACGTGATCCTGAACTGGCGGGCGGTCTGCGGCGACTGCCGGGCTTGTCGGCGCGGCCGCCCGTGGTACTGCTTCAACACCCACAACGCCACCCAGAAGATGACGCTGGAGGACGGCACGCCGCTCAGCCCGGCCCTGGGCATCGGCGCCTTCATCGAGAAGACCCTGGTCGCCGCGGGACAGTGCACCAAGGTCGACCCGACGGCCCCGCCGACCGCCGCGGGCCTGCTCGGCTGCGGCGTCATGGCGGGCATCGGCGCCGCGATCAACACCGGCGGCGTGACCAGGGGCGACAGCGTGGCCGTCATCGGCTGCGGCGGCGTCGGCGGTGCGGCCGTCCACGGCGCCTGGCTGGCGGGCGCCACCAAGGTCATCGCGGTCGACATCGATGACCGCAAGCTCGCCTGGGCCAGGGAGTTCGGCGCAACCCACACGATCAACTCCCGCGAGACCGACCCGGTCGAGGCGATCAGGGAGATCACCGGCGGCAACGGCGCCGACGTGGTGATCGAGGCCGTCGGCCGCCCCGAGACCTACAAGCAGGCCTTCTACGCCCGCGACCTGGCCGGGACCGTGGTCCTCGTGGGCGTGCCGACCCCGGAGATGACGATCGAACTGCCGCTGCTCGACGTCTTCGGCAGGGGCGGCGCGCTGAAGTCCTCCTGGTACGGCGACTGCCTGCCCAGCCGTGACTTCCCCATGCTCATCGACCTCTACCGTCAGGGACGGCTGAACCTGGACGGCTTCGTCTCCGAGACGATCGGGCTCGGCGACGTCGAGGAGGCCTTCGCCAAGATGCACCGCGGGGAGGTCCTCCGCTCGGTGGTGGTCCTGTGATCGACAGGGTCGTCACCTCGGGGACGTTCTCGCTGGACGGCGGGACCTGGGAGGTCGACAACAACGTCTGGCTGGTCGGCTCAGGGCGCGAGGTCGTGGTCGTCGACGCGGCGCACGACGCGGCCGCCATCGCGGAGCGGGTCGGTGACCGGGAGGTCAGGGCGATCGTCTGCACCCACGCGCACAACGACCACATCGACGCGGCGGCCGACCTCGCCGCCCTGGTCGGCGCGCCGGTCCTGCTCCACCCCGCGGACCAGGTCCTGTGGGAGATGGTCTACCCCGACCTGCCGTACACGCCGCTGCGTGACGGCGAGGTGCTCACCGCGGGCGGAGTCGAGCTGACCGTGCTGCACACGCCCGGTCACGCGCCGGGCGCGGTCTGCCTGCACGCGCCCGGGATCGGCGCCGTCTTCACCGGTGACACGTTGTTCAGCGGCGGTCCCGGGGCGACGGGCAGGTCCTTCTCCTCCTTCGAGACGATCATCGAGTCGATCCGGGAACGGCTGCTGCCCCTGCCGGGGGACACGGTCGTGCACACCGGGCACGGCGACTCGACCACGATCGGCGCGGAGGCCCCGCACCTGCAGGAGTGGCTGGCCCGGGGGCACTGAGCCCCAGGACACCGTCGCCGGGTCCCCCGCCCGCGAGCGGGGGACCCGAGGCGGTCCGTGCGGAGCGGGAAGACGCAGGTGGGAGCAGTGAGGCGAGAGTGAAACTCCCGGAATGGCGGCGGAGGAAATCAAAGCCCGTGTGACTCACATCACGTAGGCAAGCCTTACTGAATGAGTTACGTTAGGTGTGCCTTACCTATTCGATGTTCAGTAAGAGAGGTCGCCCCCCGCCATGTATGTCTGTGTCTGCCGCGCCGTCACCGAGAATGAGGTGCACGACTGCATCGCGGCAGGGGCGAGGAGCGCGCGCCAGGTTCGCGACGCGACCGGCGCCGGCGGCGACTGTGCATCTTGCGTGCGGAAGATCTGTGCGATGCTGAAGCGGTCTGAAGATTTGCTACCGACCGCATAGCACGAGGAGCCCGTCATGCAGGGCGACAAGAAGATCATTGAATTGCTGAACGAGCAGCTCACGGCGGAGCTGACCGCGATCAACCAGTACTTCCTGCACGCGAAGATGCAGGAGAACTGGGGATATACCAAACTGGCGAAGTACACCCGCGAAGAGTCCATCGACGAGATGCGCCACGCGGAGAAGCTGACCGACCGGATCCTCTTTCTCGAAGGCCTGCCCAACTACCAGAGACTGGGCACGCTGCACATCGGTCAGACCGTCGAGGAGCAGCTCCGCGCCGACCTGAACGTCGAGCTTGAGGTCGTCACCCGTCTGCGGCCCGCCATCATCTTCATGCGTGAGAAGGGCGACGCCACCTCGGCCCGCATCTTCGAGGAGATCCTCGAGGACGAGGAGCACCACATCGACTACCTGGAGACCGAGCTGGGGCTCATCAGCAGCCTCGGCGAGCAGCTCTACCTGGCTCGCTACGCCGAGCCGCCGTCGGCATCCTGAGCCTGATTGGCCCGAACACGCCCGCCGTACCCGTTGTGGCCGGGCGTGTTCTGTTTTGTCATTAAAAGGGATAACGGTCCTTGGTCGGCCTGTCGTTTCCAGGCACTTCCGAGGCGGGAGCGCTACCGCGCGCCCCCCGGCCGTTGCGGGACGACTATCCGGGATTTATCAGTGTTTGCCCAGGTCAATGGATAGGTCAATGACGAGTCAAACCGCGCGCTGTACCCGGGAAACGATCCCTTAAGGTCCTACGATCGCAACATGACCTGTGTACTTCTCGCCGAGGACGATACCTCGATCTCCGAGCCGCTGGCGCGTGCGCTGCGCCGCGAGGGCTATCAAGTCGAGGTGAGCCCCGACGGCCCGCAGGCCCTGGAGCGGGCGCTGTCGGGTGGCATCGACTTGATAGTTCTTGACCTGGGCCTGCCAGAGATGGACGGCCTGGAGGTTGCCAGGCGCATTCGCGCCGAGGGGCACGGCACGCCCGTGCTCATCCTCACCGCCCGCGTCGACGAGGTCGACACCGTCGTCGGCCTCGACGCGGGGGCCGATGACTACGTCACCAAGCCGTTCAGGCTGGCCGAGCTCCTGGCCAGGGTCCGCGCGCTGCTGCGACGCGGCACCTCGGAGACGCCCGTCGTGCAGGGCGTGCGGATCGACGCCGACTCCCGTCGCGCCTGGATGGGCGACAAGGAGCTGCACCTGACGACCAAGGAGTTCGACCTGCTACGGGTCCTGGTCCGCGACGCCGGAAAGGTGGTCACCCGCGAGCAGATCATGCGCGAGGTGTGGGACACCAACTGGTGGGGTTCGACCAAGACCCTGGACATGCACATCTCGTGGCTGCGCCGCAAGCTGGGCGACGACGCCGCCAAGCCGCGATACATCACGACCGTGCGAGGGGTTGGCTTCCGCTTCGAACGCGAGTAGGGAATGCGCCGCCGCCTGCTCTCGTCGACCTTGCTCGTCGCCGTCATCGGGGTGCTGCTGCTGGGCATCCCCCTGGGTGTTGCGGTCAACCGGCTGATCGAGGAAGAGGCGACCCAGGAACTGTCCTCCCAGGCCAAAAGCCTGCTGGGGGAAGTCGAGTATGCCCGGATCCAGGATCAGCCCGTCGATCCGGAACAACTCAAGCGTAAGTATCCCGACCGGTACATCCAAGTCTACGCGAAAGGGACTCCCCCCCAGGTGACGATGGTGGGGACCGAGCCTCCCGACAGTCGCAAGATGACCCAGGACGCCCAGTCGGAGAACGGTGTGTACGTCGCGGTCAGCCGGGACAAGACGCAGGTGGAGCGGGAGGTCAAGGCATGGCTCCTGCTCATCCTGGCGCTGGCCGCCGCGGCCCTCGCGGTCGCGGTCGGGCTCGCGATCGTGCAATCACGCCGTCTCACGCTTCCGCTCAGCGACCTGGCGATGATCGCTGAGCGGCTCGGCTCCGGCGATGCCAGGCCGAGCAAACACCGTTACGGCATCCAGGAGCTCGACCGGGTCGCCGAGGTGCTCGACCGCAGCGCCACCCGCATCTCGGACCTGCTGGCCAGGGAGCGGGAGTTCGCGACCGACGCCTCGCACCAGCTCCGCACCCCGCTCACAGGTCTGACCATGCGGCTGGAGGAGATCGTGGCGGCGGCGCACGAGCCCGGGATCGTCAAGGAGGAGGGCGAGGCCGCGATCGTGCAGGCGGAGCGGCTTACGGCGGTGATCGATGAGCTGCTGGCGGCGGCCAGGCGGCAGCGGCAGGCCCAGGCGGACGCGGTTGTGCTCGACGACGTGCTGGATCAGCAGTTCATCGAGTGGGGTCCGGCCTTCCGCAGGGTGGGGCGGAAACTGAAGCTGAACGGCACGCGTGGCCTCCAGGCGCTGGGCACCAGCGGTGGCGTCAGCCAGGTGGTCTCGACCCTGCTGGAGAACTCGCTGGAGCACGGTGGCGGCACCGTGACGGTGACCACCAGCGACAAGGACAGATCGATCGTGATCGAGGTCGTGGACGAGGGGCAGGGCGTGTCCGACGAGCTGGCCGGGCGGATCTTCGAGCGGAACGTCAGCGGGGCGGGCGGTACCGGTTTGGGGCTGACCCTGGCGCGGGCGCTGGCCGCGGCGGACGGCGGACGACTCGAGCTCGTCCGCCCCCGCCCGGCGGCGTTCGCGCTGTTCCTGCGGCAGGTCGACGACACCACCAGGAAGCGGGTGGTCAGCGGGCCCGCGTGACCGGGCGGATCGGGCGCGGATCCCCGTGAGCCGGTGGACCGAGGGTCACAGGGTTCGCGTGCTCTCGTTCGGAAGCTCCTTGGGGATCTCCTCGGTGACCTCCGCGACGGCCAGGAAGACCCACTTCTTGTAGGACCAGAACCGGAAGAGCGTCCCCAGCCCGACCCCGACCAGGTTGGCGATGTTGATGCTCAGCGGGTCGGTCAGCTCCAGGGTGTATCGGGCGAAGCCGATGCACAGCAGGCCGATGAGCAGACCGATGCCGTTGAGCAGGAAGAACAGGAAGTACTCCCTGGCCAGGCCGCTCTGCTCGCGGTGTCTGAAGGTCCAGAAGCGGTTGCCCAGGTAGGACACGGTCGCCGCGATGACCGTGGCGGCGACCTTGGAGGTCAGCGGCCCCTGGTGGAAGACGTACTGGATGAGGTTGAAACCGCCGGTGTCGATGACGAAGGCGATCGCTCCGATGGTCCCGAACTTCGCCAACTCGTGGATCAGGCCGACGAGCTGCTCGTAGGCACGTCGCAGAAACCGCACGTCTCCCACACGGTCCTTTCCGGGTTGGCTGAGGGCCGCCGCCGCTCGGGGGGACCTCGGATGCTGTCCTGTCAGGTTACCGGTGCACCCGCTCGCTCCGGGGACCGGTTGACCAAATGTTCTGCATAGCAGTCAGTTAGTGATGTTTATAGAAATATCGGATGTAAGGAGATAAATCTAGGCATCTGACGTTACTCCGTCCCAGCAGGCCACAGGGAGCACTCAAGCAAATCCCATCCCTTCCTGTTCCGCTCCGGAGCCGGTGGACCCCGCCCGGAGGCGGCCGGGCGCCGCGACCGGCCCCTGCCGTTTCCCGTACGGCGGGCCGGTAAACTCGACCGACGTGAGCAGCTCTTCCCTGGTCAGTCCTATCGGTCCCGTCGTCGGCGTCATCGGAGCGGGCCAGCTGGCCCGGATGACCCAGCAGGCGGCCATCGCCCTCGGAGTCGAGCTGCGGGTGCTGGCCAACTCGCCCGACGAGAGCGCGGCCCGGGTGATCGCCGACACGCGCCTGGGCGACTACCGCGACCTGGCGGTTCTGCGCGACTTCGCCAAGGGGTGCGACGCGATCACCTTCGACCACGAGCACGTGCCGACCGAGCACATCCGCGCGCTGACCGGGGACGGCTTCGCCGTACACCCCGGGGCCGACGCGCTCGTGCACGCCCAGGACAAGGCCGTGATGCGCGAGCGGCTGACCGCGATCGGCGCCCCCTGCCCGTCGTGGCGGCGGATCGCCTCCGCCGAGGACGTGGTGGAGTTCGCCGAGGAGAACGGCTGGCCGGTCGTGCTCAAGGCCGTGCGCGGCGGTTACGACGGGCGGGGCGTCTGGGTCTGCCGGTCCGCTGACGACGCCGCCGAGGTGCTGGACACCGGGGTGCCGCTGATGGCCGAGGCGTTCGTGCCGTTCGAGCGCGAGCTGGCCGTCCTGGTCGCCAGATCGCCGCACGGGCAGGGAGTCAGCTACCCGGTCGTCGAGACCGTCCAGCGCGACGGCATCTGCGTCGAGGTGCTCGCCCCCGCCCCGGGCCTCGACGCCGAGCAGGCCGCCGAGGCGCAGCGGATCGCCCTGCGGATCGCCAACGAGCTCGGCGTGACCGGGCTGCTGGCCGTGGAGATGTTCGCGACCCGCTCCGGGCTCGTGGTCAACGAGCTGGCCATGCGCCCGCACAACAGCGGCCACTGGACCATCGACGGCGCCCGCACCTCCCAGTTCGAGCAGCACCTGCGCGCCGTGCTCGACCTCCCGCTCGGCTCGCCCTCGATGACGGCTCCCGTCGTGGTGATGGCCAACCTCCTGGGCGGCGACGACCCGGACCTCTTCTCCCGCTACGAGCACGTGATGGCGCACGACCCGGGGGTCAAGATCCACTTCTACGGCAAGGAAGTACGGCCCGGCCGCAAGATCGGCCACGTCACCGCCTTCGGCACCGACCTGGACGAGGTCAGGGCCCGCGCCAGGCACGCCGCCGTCTACCTCTCAGAGGGCGTCTACACGTGACCGGCGTCGCCCGGCACCCCACCACTGCGAACGCGGCCCCCGGGCCGCGAGGCGAGGAGAACGCATGACCACCGTCGGCATCGTCATGGGCAGCGACTCCGACTGGCCGGTGATGAAGCTCGCCGCCGAGGCGCTGGCCGAGTTCGGGGTGGCCTTCGAGGCCGACGTGGTCTCCGCGCACCGCATGCCCGAGGAGATGATCGCCTACGGCGCGCAGGCGGCCGGCCGCGGCCTGAAGGTGATCATCGCGGGGGCCGGGGGAGCGGCCCACCTGCCCGGCATGCTCGCCTCGGTGACGCCCCTGCCGGTGATCGGCGTTCCGGTGCCGCTGAAGTACCTCGACGGCATGGACTCCCTGCTCTCGATCGTCCAGATGCCCGCCGGAGTCCCGGTCGCGACCGTCGCCGTCGGCGGCGCCCGCAACGCGGGGCTGCTGGCCGTACGGATCCTGGCCGCCTCCGACGAGGGGCTGCGCGAGCAGATGGAGCGCTTCCAGGTGTCGCTCAAGGAGCAGGCCCACGCCAAGGGTGCCAAGCTCCGCGCCGAGGCCGCCGCCCTCGGCGGCTGAGCCGTACCCGAAGGGTTTCCGCCGAGGAACTGGAACGGGTACTCGACGGCATCGCGGATACATGAGGGCGCCGGGGGAAGGAAGGGACCTCCAGAAGGCTTTGGAGGTCGGAGATCATGAGGAACGCGATACGCGGCGCCCTCGGAGTGACGGTTGCGGTGCTGGCGGTGTTCGGCAGCATGGGAGCAGGCGGCGGGCACCGGGCCGCAGAAACGAGCGTGAGTTCCACGACGTCCCGCTGACCCGTTTCCCAGGAGCGTTCTCATAGAGGACCCGCCCGCCTTCCTCGACGGTCGCCGTACGCCATCGCGGCGGCGACGCAGAGGTACGGCACGGCGAACAGGGCGAAGATCGTGCCGTGCCCGGCGAAGGGGGAGGCGGCGGCGTAGACGCCGTAGACCAGCACCGTGCCCGCGTCCATGCCGATGCCCGCGAGCGAGGTCACCGTGGCCCTGCTCGGCCCGGTGATCCTCTCCTGCAGCCTGGCGTCGGCGATCACGCTCGACAGCTGGAAGACGCAGAAACCCGCCCCGACCAGCACCAGTCCCGCGGGCCGCTCCGTCAGCGCGCCCGCGGCCATGGTCAGCGCGGCCACGGCGAGCACCCCGGCGAAGACCCTGACCGGAAGCCGCCCGGCGACCCCCGCCAGCAGGCCGCCGACCGCCACCCCTCCCCAGACGATGAGCACGAGCAACGGCACGACCGCCTCGGAGACGCCGGTCGCGGCGGCCAGCAGCGGGACGTACTCCTCAAGGCCGCCCCAGACCGCGGTCACCACCGCGACCAGCAGCAGTGCGCCGCGCACCGGCCGGTTGTCCCGCACCTCGGCCAGACCCGCCCGCAACACGGCGGCGTAGCGGCCCGCGGCCTCCTCGGGCAGGGCATCCCCGGCCCTCTCGGGCAGGCAACCCCCGCTCTCCTTGGGCGGAGAGTCCGCGGCTTCCTCCACCCGCGAGATCGCGGCCTCCTTCGCCGGGGAAGCCGAGGAAGCGGTGTCCATGGATACGGAGGCCGAGCCGTCGTGCCGCCCGGCCCTGGCCCCGGCGCGGTGTTCGGGCAGCGCCGTCCCGGCGAGTGAGCACAGCAGGCAGGCCAGCACGCTGGCCGTACCGAGCGCGAAATAACCGCCGACGGCGAGCACCGGGGTCGCCACCGCGGTGGCCGCCGCGACCGCGAGCAGCCCGATGGTACGGACACGCCCCATCACCGTGACGTACTGCTCGGTGTTACCGAGATGGTCGAGTTCCTCGTAGACGAGGGCCTCCATCGAGCCCGAGCGGAGCGAGGAACCGGCGCTCCAGAGCACGAACCCGAGCGCGAACGACCAGTAGGAGGGGACCAGGAACCACAGGGCGAAGCCCGCCGCCGACAACAGCGGGCCGATCGACAGCAGCAGACGACGGGAGACGGCGTCGGCCCACGCCCCGGAGGGGATCTCCAGCAGCATGCCGGAGACGGCGCCGATGATGAACAGGGAGGAGATCTCCGACACCGACAGGCCGGTGTCGGCGAACAGCAGTGCGTAGACCGGATAGAGCAGGACGAAGTCCTCGAGAGCGGCATAGGTGTAGAGCGCTCGGGTCAGCCGCTTCACGCGGACGCCGGGCGTCCGCGGAGACAGTGCGATCATGAGGTCTTTCCATGAGACGAGACGGGATGGGGCTCCGGGTGCTCGGTGGCGCCCGGTGGGCCGCGGCATCCTGTCCCGCTTCGACCTCTGGTCGTTCATCAATGTCGCCAGATCATGCGAGGAGTATACGAACGCCCCCCGGCGTCCGCCCTCCCATTTTCTCCGGCGGCTTTTCCCGCCGAACGGGGCGTCAGCCCTTGATCAGGTCAAGGATGTCGGCGTTCAGCCGCTCCCTGTGGGTGACGAACAGGCCGTGGCCACCGGTCGGGTACTCCTTGTAGACGCCGCCCGGCACCAGCTGCGCGGTGCGCCTGCCGGTCATGTCCACGGGCGCGGACTGGTCGGCGGCACCGTGGACGATCAGCGTCGGGACGGTGATCGCACGCAGCCCCTCCCTGTGGTCGGCGTGGAAGGTCGACCGCCACACCTCGGTCGTCGCCCGCGGCGAGGTCTCCAGGCACTGCCGCATCGTCAGGTCGACCAGCGCAGGCGAGACGTCGTTGCCCAGGTGCGTGGCGTAGAACCCCTGCGCCCGCTGCGCGAACCAGCTGGGCCGGTCGCTCTGGAACTGGGCGATCGAGGCCTCGCAGACCACCTCCGGCGCCCCCTCCGGATTGTCGTCCGTCCGCTTCAGGAACGGCAGCACCGCGGAGACGAACGCGACGCGCGCGACCCGCTCCTCACCGTGCCTCGCCAGGTAACGGGCCACCTCGGCGCCTCCGGCCGAGTGACCGACCAGGGTGATCTCCCGCAGGTCGAGGTGCTCGATCAGAGCGGCGAGGT
Organism: Streptosporangium sp. NPDC051023; assembly: GCF_040689595.1. Classification (NCBI taxonomy): domain Bacteria; kingdom Bacillati; phylum Actinomycetota; class Actinomycetes; order Streptosporangiales; family Streptosporangiaceae; genus Streptosporangium; species Streptosporangium sp. NPDC051023. The sequence goes on from NZ_JBFBCE010000089.1 coordinate 29,445, forward strand.
CGTCGGCCCTGGTGTCCATGTCGTAGCCGCCGGAGGGACGGTCAGAGCGGCCGTGCCCACGCCTGTCGAGAAGCACGCACCGGTATCCCCGGTCGACGAAGAACGGCACCTGGTACTCCCACATGTCCGCGCTCAGCGCCCAGCTGGCGACGAAAACGATCGGCGCGCCGGTGCCGTACTCCTCATAGGCGAGGCGGGTGCCGTCGGCGGTCTCGAAGTACGGCATGGCATATCTCCTCAATCATCGGAAAGGGCGGTCATTTCCGCTGATCAGAACGCTATTGAAGACCGCCGTTCACGGAATCAGTCATCCATTAGGTAATTCCGGGCTGGAGCGTCAGAACCGCGTGCGGGACGACACCGTCCCCTGCTGCGGGGCGTGCTCGACGAGAGCGTGCTCCACCGGCACCCCGGCGCCAGGAAGATCATGCGCGACCAGCCCGTCGCCCTGCTGACGGCGATGGAGGGCGACCGCGTCTCCATTCGGATCCTGCCCGGAGACATCACCGTCATGGCCGGTCTGGGCGGAGGTTTCGTGATAGCCGGCATCGAGGGCGGGGCGGATACTGTGTACGTGGAATCCGCCGCAGAGGGGACCGTCACCGACCGCCCCGGCGACGTGGCGGAGATCCGCACGGGTTACGTAGAGCTCAGCGCGGAGGCGCAGCCCACGCGGCGAGCATCGACCTCACAGCGAAGGTGATGAAGACATGGACGTGGATCTGAGCGAGGCCGTCTGGCGCAGGGCGGTCGTGAGCGGTGACACCGACGGCGACTGTGTCGAGGTGGCGGTGATCGACGCCCCGGGCACCGGGCACAAGGCGGGTCTCGGGTCCCTGTACGTGTTGCGTGACTCGAAGAACCCCGATGGGCCGAAACTGTTCTTCACCCGCTCCGAGTGGGACGCGTTCGTCGGTGGTGTGAAGCTCGGCGAGTTCGACAACTGACGGACGGGCGAGGCTCCGGCGTCGCCCCTTGGGGGGAGACGCCTACCTTCCCACCGGCGATCACCGTGAAGGCGTCGCCGAGCCGTTCCGCTACGGGGTCTTCGTCTACAGGGCCTTCATCTGCTCCGTCACCTCCATGACGCTCCTCTTCGCGTCTCCGAAGAGCATCGAGGTCTTGTCGGCGTAGAACAGCGGGTTGTCGATTCCGGCGAAGCCACTGCTCATCGAGCGCTTCAGCACGATCACCGACTTCGACTCGTCGACGTTGAGGATCGGCATTCCGTGGATCGGGGAACTCGGGTCGGTGCGCGCCGCCGGGTTGGTGACGTCGTTCGCCCCGATCACCAGCGTGACGTCGGCGCGGGAGAACTCGTCGTTGATGTCGTCCATCTCCTTGAGCGCGTCGTAGGACACGTCCGCCTCGGCCAGCAGGACGTTCATGTGGCCCGGCATCCGTCCCGCGACGGGGTGGATGGCGTACTTGACCTCAACACCCCTGGCCTCCAGCAGCTTCGTCATGTCCTTGACGGCGTGCTGCGCCTGCGCGACGGCCATTCCGTACCCGGGGACGACGATCACCTGCTGCGCGTAGGCCAGCCGGATCGCCGCGTCGGCGGCGGAGGTGGCCTTCACCGTGCGATCGACGCCGTCGTCCGCGCCCGGCAGTGCGGTCGCACCACCGAACCCGCCGGCCACGATCGCGGGGATCGAGCGGTTCATGGCCTTGGCCATCAGGTTGGTCAGGATGGAGCCGGACGCGCCGACGATCATGCCGGCCACGATCATCGCGGTGTTCTCCAGCGCGAGGCCCGCCGCCGCGGCCGACAGACCGGTCAGGGCGTTGAGCAGCGAGATGACCACGGGCATGTCCGCGCCGCCGATCGGGACCACCAGGTCGGCGGCGATCAGCGGCCAGTTGTGCCGTACCTGCGTGAGCGTGGCCACCACGGCGAGCGTCATGCCGGTTGCCGCGAGCCAGTTGCCGCGCACGGCCGTCTTCGGGGTGGTGAGACCCATGAGGCCGTAGATGAACAGCCCGAACGCGGCGATGTGGAGGATCGGCAGAAGCGTGTCCATCAGCTGCCCTTCCCATTGGACGAGGACTCTCCCGCCGACGGCGAACGTCCCAGCCTCGCCTGTGGCCTGGTCTTGAACATGCCCAGCATCCGATCGGTCACCAGGAACCCGCCGATCACGTTGATCGCGCCGAACACGACGGCCACGACCAGCAGGATCTGTTCGACCACGGAGGGGTTCTCCAGGCGTCCCAGCACGGTCAGACCACCCAGCAGCACGATTCCGTGGATGGCGTTGGTGCCGGACATCAGCGGTGTGTGCAGGGTGTTGGGCACCTTCGAGATGACGGCGAAGCCGACGAACCCGGCCAGCACCAGGATCGCGAGGTTCGCCAGTAGTTCACTGTCCATCATTCCTCTCCCTCTGCGCCGTTCCGGGTCACGCAGGAGTTCGCCAGCACCTCGTCGTCCCAGTCGGGCGAGACGGCGCCGTTCTCGTCGAGCAGCAGTTCCAGCAGGGCCAGGAGGTTGCGCGCGTAGAGCTCGGAGGCGTGTTCCGGCATGGTGGCGGCCAGGTTCAGCGGTGCCGCGACGGTGACGTCGTGCACCACGACGACCTCGCCGGGTCGCGTGAGCTCGCAGTTGCCGCCGCTCTCACCGGCCAGGTCCACCACCACGCTGCCGGACCGCATCCCTTCAACGGCCTTGGCGGTGACCAGCGTGGGTGCCTTCCGTCCCGGGACGTTCGCCGTGGTGATGACGACGTCGAAGCCGGTGATGGCCTCCTCCAGACGCTCCTGCTGCTCCGCTCGCTCGCTCTCGGTCAGCTCACGGGCGTAACCGCCCTCGCCTGCCGCCTCGATGCCGAGGTCGAGCCACTGCGCCCCGAGCGAGCGCACCTGGTCGGCGACCTCGGGCCGGACGTCGTAGCCGGTGACCCGCGCGCCCAGCCGTTTCGCCGTGGCCAACGCCTGCAGCCCCGCCACACCCGCGCCCAGCACGAGAGCCCTGGCCGGTTTCACCGTGCCCGCCGCGGTGGTGAGCATCGGGAAGAACCGCGTGGACCGCTCAGCGGCCAGCAGCACGGCCTTGTATCCCGCGACGTTGGCCTGTGAGGAGAGCGCGTCCATGGACTGCGCGCGGGAGATGCGCGGGATCGCCTCCATCGCGAACGCCCGGACCCCCGCCGCCCTCAGCGACGCGATCGTCTTCGGTGACGTGAGCGGCGCGAGGAACCCGGCCAACGTGCTGCCAGGCCTCAGCAGGCGCACCTCGCCGTCCGTGGGCGGTGCCACCTTCACCACGATTTCGGCCGCCCATGGATCCCCGATCGTGGCGCCCGCCTGGACGAACAGCTCGTCGGCGATCAACGCGCCATGGCCCGCTCCCGCCTCGACGACCACCTCCACGCCCAGCGGCAGGAGTTTCTTGATCACCTCAGGGACCAGAGCGACCCGCCGCTCACCTGCCGCGGACTCGCGCGGCACTCCGACGATCGTGCGACGCGGTGTCATGGATCACCTCCACATGAACCAATCTAGTCAGATCAAATATTGTCCGACATTATATATATCGCGTACTCCTCCGCTACTCTGCTCGGCATTTCCCCTGGATCTTAGGGGAAGGAGGTTGACACTATAAAATGTTCAACAGTAGTTTCTCTGTACACTACCTGGCAGGATGTGGTTGACGATGCGGAACATCGCGTTCATCGGCGTGGGCAGGATGGCGACGCCGATGGTGTGGCGATTCGTCGAACGGGGCTGGCGGGCTCACCTGCTCGACCCCCTGCCGGAGGCGACGGCGCCCTTCCGTGACCATCCCCAGGTGACGATCCACGACGGTGTCGACACGCTGCTGCGCGAGGCGACAGTGGTGCTTCTGAGCCTGCCGACCCCCACGGCCCTGCTTCAGGTCAGCGGGCAGCTGTCGGCCTCCGCGCAGGTCAGGCCCGCGAGCACCGTCATCAACACGTCCACGACGGGCCCGGCCGCCACGAGGGAGGCCGCCGACCGGCTCGCCGCGGCGGGGCTGACGTTCGTCGACGCCCCGGTGAGCGGCGGTCCCGCAGGCGCACAGCGGGGTTCGCTCACCATCATCGTCTCCGGAGAACCGGACGCCGTTAGCGGCTGCGCTCCGGTGTTCGAGGTCATCGGTGAGCGCGTGCTGAACGTGGGATCGCAGCCGGGGCAGGCGCAGGCGATGAAGGTGGCCAACAATGTGCTGGCCCTCGGGGCGCTGGCGGCGACCTCCGAGGCCACCGCCCTGACGAGCAAGGCCGGAATCCCGCTTGACGTCGCGATCGACGTGCTGAACGTCAGCTCGGGCCGGAACTCCGCCACGGCGGTGAAGTTCCCTGACTCCATCCTGACCGGGCGTTTCGACTTCGGCTTCCCCGTCGAGGGCGCGCTCAAAGACGTCACGCTCTTCACGGACCTCGCCGCCGAACTCGGTGTTCCCGCGCCCCTGGCGCGCGCGGTGGTGGACTGCTGGCGGCTCGCCGTCGACCAGGGGTACGGCGAGCAGGACTGCACACGCATCGCCACGATGTACGAGCGGATGGCCGGGTTGCCCGCGGAGCGGGGCGAACGATGAGCGGCCGCTCCTCGGCTCACGGTGCCGACGGCTCGATGGCGGATCCGTGCCTCGAGCTGTGGCGGCATGCCCGCGACAGCGCGCACGCCGCCGAACGCGTCACACTCGACCGCGCGGCGGGGTGCCTCGCCGTGGCACTCGCGGAGATGGTGGTGTCCGCGCGGACTCCACGCCACCGTGCGGCCGCGGAGGCTCTGGCGGGCGCACCCGGCGGGTGTACGGTCAGCGGTCTGCCGCGCCCCGCGGATGTCACCGGCGCGGTGGTCGCCAACGCCTACCTGATGCACGCGCGGCTCACCGACGACTCTTTCCGCGTCGCCGCGCATCCCGGCCTCGCCGTGGTGCCGGTGGCGCTGGCGGCCGCGGAACACGCCGCGCACCGGACCGGGCGAGGCGTGGACGGCCCGCGGTTGCTGCGCGCGGTGGTCGGCGGATACGAGTGCGCCTGCCTGCTCGCCGAGCGGCTGTTGCCGGAAGTGTCGCGGCGAGGCTGGCGGGTCACCTCGGTCATCGCACCGCTGGCGGCGGCCGCCACGATGGCGCTTGTGCTGGACCTGCCGGACGACGATGCCTGCGCCGCTCTCGGCCTGGCCTCGGCCGCGACCGGAGGGCCGCTCGGAGTCGTCTCCACCGGCGGTGACGGCTGGCGGTTGCAGCCCGCGCTCGCCGTACAGGCGGGTGTGTCGGCGGTGTTCGCCGCCTCGGCGGGCCTGCGGAGCGGGCCGGGAGCACTCGCGGGGCCGCACGGTGTGTACTCGCTGTTCGGCGACGCCGCCGAGGCGGAGACGCGGGAGCCCGTGCCAGAACCCGCCGTTCACCGCGTCACGTTCAAGCGGTATCCCGTGGCGATGTACGGCCAGTCGATTTTCGACGCGCTGGGCGGGCAGTCACCCCTCAGCGGGACGATCGATCGGATCGCCGTCCGGCTGGCACCGTTCGCCGCCGGATACGGCGGTCAGCGTGACGCCTCGACGGACTCCATCTCCAGCGTGGAGGGGATCGCGATCGCGGCGGTGCGAGCGTTCCATCCCGATCTCGCGCTGCCCCCCGGTACGACCGTGGATGTCATCGGTGACCCGGACCTGCCGGAGCTCACCGCGCGGGTTCATCTCGCGTTGTCCGACGGTCGCAGGCTCGTGCTCACGGGCGACGGCGACACGAGCGGCTGGGGCCTGGCGGACTTCCGCCGCCGCTGTGCCGAGTTGCTCGGCGAGGCCGGTGACCCGCTGTGCCGGGCCGCGGGCGCGCTGTCCGAGGGCGGTGACCCGGCCCGGCTCCTCGAACTGTGGCGAGTGGCCCGCTAGCGGTCCGCGGTCCGCCTGCCATCTCGCTCATACGGCCTCGCACGCCTGCCGCTCCAGGGGTTGGCGGTCGGGCGCGGGGCCGGCCGCCAACGGGAGGCGCAGGACGAAGCGTGCGCCTCCCGCCTCGGCCTCTCCTACCTCGATGGTCCCGCCGTGCGCGTGGACGATGTCGCGCACGATCGCGAGCCCCAGGCCGGTTCCGCCCTGGGCGCGGGCGCGAGCCTTGTCCAGCCTGCTGAACCGCTCGAAGACCCGCCTCCGGTCCTCCTCGGGGATGCCGTCTCCGTCATCGGTGACGACCAGCTCGGCGTGGTCCTCGTTCCGGCGCAACTCGACCAGCACCATGTGCCTGGCGTGGCGCTGCGCGTTGTCGAGGAGGTTCCTGAAAGCCCGGTGGATCTCATGGTCGACGACATTGGCCGTCACTCCGGGGGCGAGTCGCAGCAGCACAAGAGCGTCGCCCGTACGGTGGTAGGGCGTTGTCCGCACCAGTTCCGCCAGATCCACCGGCGTCAGCGCGTCGGGGATGCTCGTCCCCGTCCTGGCCAGCACGAGCAGGTCGGTGACGATCGTCTGGAGCCGGTCGATGTCCGTCAGTGCGCGCTCGATCAGCTCTTTCGGATCTGTCGCGTCAGGATGTAACCGTGCCTCCTCCAGCTGTGCTCGAAGCCCGGCGATCGGGGTCAGCAGTTCGTGTGAGGCGTCGGAGACGAACTGCCGCTGCTGGACGAGCAGCCTGTCGACTCTCCTGCGGAGGTCCTCCAGCTGTCCCGGAGCGACGCAGGCCATCTGGGCGGGCACGACGATCTCGTCTGTGCCTGTGGCCTCGGTGGCGCGATCATCCAGATCATTGACGTCCACGGGCTCGGAGCCTCCTTCGGTGAGTGCGGTCTGTACGCTGCGGTGTCCGCGCCGACGCGGAGGATGCGGCGGCAGGGACGGTTCCGGCGGCAGGGGCGGTGAGGAGACGACCGGTCCGGCGGCCAGGGCGGCATCGGAGAGTCCGCAGGGGCGTCCGGGCGGTGGGCGGGACAGCCCGTCGGCTTCCTGCGAAGCGCCACCGGGCCGATCGGCGTCCGGTGGGACGAATTCCCCGGGACGACGGCCACCGCACGCCACCGGAACCTGGTCGTACTCGGAGCGGCGCGCGGCGGTGTCCCACGTAGGAACCACCCCTCACCGGGTGGGGCCGAAGCCTGGGCTTCGGCGCCTACCCGACCCGCAGCTTCTGGAGGTACTCGATCGTCTCCTCCAGGCTGACCACGTCCGCGTATTTCATGTGCATGTCGAACAGGTTGACCTTGTGCGAGATCTGGCTCCGGTCGGCGGAGCACTCGAACGGGATGACGACGTTGAAGTTGTACTGGAAAGCGTCCAGCACGGTCGCCCGCACGCATCCGCTGGTCGTCATGCCGGTGACGATGACCGTGTCACACCCGGCGTGCACGAGGTAGGAGGCGAGCGGCGTGCCGAAGAACGCGCTCGGCTTGCTCCCCTTGCTGATGACGATCTCATCGGGCAGCGGGGTGATCTCGTCGGCGATCACGTCTCCCGGAGGCGTCCCCTCGGGGAGGGGCTCCGGGGCGGCGTTCAGCTTCCAGCGCCCGCGCTCGACGGGCCGCGGGCGGTGGTCGGGCTCAGGGTAGGCCTTGGTGAAGAAGACGGGCAGCTCGGATTCCCTGGCCACCCCCAGCAGGCGGGCGATCGCGTTCACGGCGGGGTAGCCTGTCGGGCTCCAGCCGGTCGGATAGGCCGAGTCGACGAACGCTCTCGTCATGTCGACCACCACAACCGCGGGACGTACGCCGGCCCGCAAAGGACGGTCCTGGTTGTCGAACTCCCGGCCGAAGCTGGCGAGGTCCTCCTCGGAGATGACCCCGGCCCACGGCTTGCTCGGTGAACTCACTTCTTCCTCCTCATTACCGGCCAACGAACGGACCAGAGCGAGGCATCGCGAGGCCAGCTGAGGCACCAATGCGGTGTCCACTCATAGCCCGTGTGGCATATGTCCGACATTAGGCCGGTAGAACTCGCCCTGTCAACGACCGTCGTCGTTCCGGGCGGTCGGTGTGCCGGTCCCTCAGGCGCCCACGTGGGCGGCGAGATGGCTGCGGAGGTAGGTCAGATGATCGACGATCGCCACCTCGGCCGCGTCCGGGTCCTGGGCGGCGATCGCGTTCACGATGGCCGTGTGCTGCCGCACCGTCGCCCGGCCGACCTCGGGGGAGAGGTCCAGGTAGTGAACCGGCTCGGTCTCGTGGTGCAGTGCCGCGACGAAGGAGGCGAGCACCCGGTTTCCCGACGCCTGGGCGATCAGCGAGTGGAACTGCTCGTCGAGCTTGGGCACCTCGGGATCGTCGACCGAGGCCGCCTTCTGTCGCCGCTCGATGTCCCGGAGGCGTTCGAGGTCCTCCTCGGTGCGGTTCGTCGCCGCCAGCCGTACGGCGGGGACCTCAAGGTACTGTCGCACCTCGGCGACCTCGGTGAAGTCGATGCTGCCGAGCTTGAGCAGGTTGTGGACCGAGTCGATGACCACCGAGCCGAGTGAGTGGTGGTCCACCGACTTCACGAAGTTGCCGCCGCGGGACCCCGGGACCTTGTAGATCAGTCCCTGCGTCGTGAGCGACCGCAGCGCCTCTCTCAGGGTCGTCCTGCTGACGCTGAACTGTCTGGCCAACTCGGCCTCGGGTGGGAGTAGGTCGCCGCTCTTGAGCTCGCCGGAGAGGATCTTCAGCCGGACGCGCTCCTCGACCTGCTCCCTTGGTCGGAGCACCTTCTGACCGATCACGCGAGTCCTGGTGTCCCGGAGGTCAGCCACGATGTAGTCCCCACCCCGTCCCGATGATACCAATGCAGTATACGCCTATTGTCCAACAAATCGCACCTGGTCTTACTTGCTGCGATCCGCGAAACAGGCTGCCCAGTAGCTTGCGAGACCACTAGATCGCTACAGGTGCATCGTGAGGACTTCGCCCCAATCTGCAAAAGTTGGACCTTGTACAGCTGGGGAAAATAACCTACCTTTCTCGGAACAGTACGAACGCGTCTCTTAGGAGGGTGGCAGCATGGCCACTCACGCCCCGTCTCCTAGCGTGCCGATACACAAGATCGCCTTCGCGAGCTTCATCGGAACCTGTATCGAGTTCTTCGACATGTACATCTTCGGCACGGCATCGGCGCTGGTCTTCAGCACGCTCTTCTTTCCCGCGCTGGATCCGCTGGCCGGCACGCTCGCCTCGTTCGCCGCCTTCGGAGTCGGTTTCGCGGCACGCCCGCTCGGCGGAGTGATCTTCGGTCATTTCGGCGACCGCCTCGGTCGCAAGACCGTGCTGGTGTTCAGCCTTCTGCTCATGGGCATCGGGACGGCGGTGGTCGGCCTGCTGCCGACCTACCCGCAGGTCGGCATCTGGGCGCCGATTCTCCTGGTCCTGGCCCGTCTCATGCAGGGGGTGGCGATCGGCGGCGAGTGGAGTGGCGCGGTGCTGATGGCGGCCGAGCACGCGCCGCCCGGCAAGCGGGCTTTCTACGCCAGCTGGCCGCTGTGCGGCGTGCCGGTCGGGCTGATCCTGGCCAACGGGGCCTTCTTCCTTGTCGGGCTGCTCCCGAAGGACGCGATGATGAGCTGGGGATGGCGCCTGCCGTTCCTCGCGAGTGCCGTCCTGGTCGCCGTCGGCGTGTACATCCGGGTGCAGATCTCCGAATCACCGGCCTTCCAGCGGGTCCAGGAGCGCGGGCTTGAGGCGAAGTTCCCGGCGGGCGAGGTGGTGCGCCGGGCGGGCAAGCCGGTGCTCATCGGCATCCTCGCGATGGCCGCCAACAGCATCCCGTTCTACATGCCCACGGTGTTCGCGCTGAGCTACGGCGTGCGCCAGGGGGTCGGCCAGGGGACCATGCTGCTCACGGTCTGCATCGCCGCGGCGATACAGATCTTCACCATCCCGCTCGTCGCGATCCTGTCCGACCGGTACGGCCGCAGGCCCCTGCTGCTCATAGGGGCCGTGATCGCGATGCTGGAGGCGTTCCCGTTCTTCTGGCTGCTCAACACCGGGAACCCGTTCGCGATCATGGTGGCGATGGTGATCGCGATCCCGGTCGTGCACGCGCTGACCTACGCGCCGATGGCGAGCTTCCTGTCCGAGCTGTTCGAGACGCGGCTGCGCTACAGCGGTTCGGCGATCAGCTACCAGATCGGAAGCATGGTCTGGAGCGGGCCGGTGCCGTTCGTCTCGGCGGCACTGTTCGCCTGGGCCAATGACACGTGGCCGCTGGCGCTCTACATGCTCATCCCCTCCGCCCTGTCGTTCATCGCGGTGTTCACGGCCAGGGAGTCCTACAAGGACGACATCAGCCAGATCCGGACTTCGGCGGTCGAGGGGACGCCCGGAGCGGCGACCGTCCCTTAATCGACACGATAAATACCGATATGTTCTGAAAGCGAGGATGGGCTGATGTCAGCGGATGGGCCGCTCAGCGGGCTCCGGATCGTTGACATGACGACCTCGTACACAGGACCAGCCCCCTCCATGCACCTGGCGGATCCGGGTGCCGACGTGGTCAAGGTCGAACGCCTCGGTATCGGCGACGACGCCACGCTGCGCACCCTGATCGGCGGCTCCGACGTGTTCATGGGGAACCTCAACCCCGGCAAGCTCGACTTCCCCGACATCGGACCTGTGAGCCTCAGGGCAGAGTCCCCGCGCCTCATCTCCTGCGCCATGTCGGGGTTCGGCCTGGATGGGCCGGAGGCGGACGAGACGCCGGTCAGCGATGTCGCCACCCTGTGCGACGCCCCGCAGCGGGTCAAGGACGGCATGGTGCGGGTGACCGATCGGTTGTCCTGACACCGCGAAGAACACGTGGCAGCACGAAGGGCGCTTGATACGGCGAAGGGCGTTTGCCGCGTATCGGGATAAGCGGCAAAAGCCCAACCCCGAACCCTCCCCTACGAG
>NZ_JBFBCE010000090.1:0-39404 GCF_040689595.1 Streptosporangium sp. NPDC051023
CGGGCCTGGGCGCCCCAGTGCCGGTGCCTTCCCTCGTCGCTCATCCGCTTCGCTCCTTCGCTCCTCAGTCCAGACACCGGCGCGCCCACGCCAAAAACAGTCCCAACGGGATGAGGGCGGGGCGGGTCCCAGGCCCGATACCGGTGTGGCCAAGCCAGAACCAGTCCCGCCCGGGCGGTGGGGCCTGCCGTTCCCGTGGCTACGCTGGAGGGCGTGAGCCGTACTGAGAACTCAGAGGACCTGTTCGCCCGCGCCCGTGAGATCGTCCCGGGAGGGGTGAACTCCCCCGTCCGCGCCTTCGGCGCCGTCGGCGGCACACCCCGGTTCATGGCCTCGGGCCAGGGGCCGTACATCACCGACGTGGACGGCAACCGCTACGTCGACCTGGTCTGCTCGTGGGGCCCGATGATCCTCGGGCACCGGCACCCGGCCGTGGTCGAGGCCCTGCAGGAGGCGCTCGCGGCCGGGACCTCGTTCGGTACGGCGACGCCCGGCGAGGTCGAGCTCGCCGAGGAGATCGTCTCCCTCGTCGACCCGGTGGAGAAGGTCCGCCTGGTCAGCTCGGGCACCGAGGCCACGATGTCGGCCGTACGGCTGGCGCGCGGGTTCACCGGACGGTCGAAGGTCGTCAAGTTCGCGGGCTGCTACCACGGTCACGTCGACGCTCTGCTCGCCTCCGCCGGATCCGGCCTGGTCACCTTCGGCCTGCCCGACACCCCCGGCGTCACCGGTGCCTCGGCCGCCGACACGGTCGTGCTGCCCTACAACTCGGTCGAGGCCGTGACCGAGGCGTTCCAGGCGTTCGGCGCCGAGATCGCGTGTGTGATCACCGAGGCCTGCCCGGCCAACATGGGCGTCGTCCCCCCGCTGGACGGCTTCAACGCCAAACTGCGCGAGCTGTGCACCGCGCACGGCGCCCTACTGATCATCGACGAGGTGCTCACCGGTTTCCGGGTCTCCGAGGCCGGGTGGTACGGCCTCGACCCGGTCGACGCCGACCTGATGACCTTCGGCAAGGTGATGGGCGGCGGCCTGCCCGCCGCCGCGTTCGGCGGTCGCGCCGACGTGATGGCTCACCTCGCCCCCGAGGGCCCGGTCTACCAGGCGGGTACCCTGTCCGGGAACCCGCTGGCCTGCGCCGCGGGCCTGGCCACGCTGCGCGCCTGCGACGACGAGGTCTACGACCGGGTCGACGCCGCCGCCCTGGTCATCGGTCGCGCCGCCGCCGACGCCCTGGCCGCGGCCGGGGTGCCGCACCGCCTGCAGCGCGCGGGCAGCCTGTTCTCCATCTTCTTCACCGAGGAGCGGGTCACCGACTTCGCCGGGGCGCAGAGCCAGAACACCGCCGCCTACCGGGCGTTCTTCCACGCCATGCTTGACCAGGGCGTCTACCTGCCCCCTTCGGCCTACGAGGCGTGGTTCCTGTCGGCCGCCCACGACGACGAGGCCCTGTCCCGCATCGCCGAGGCCCTCCCGCTCGCCGCGAAGGCCGCAGCCCAGGCTTCCTGAGGCGGTGACCCTGCTATGAGGCGGCGAAGTCGCTGATGAGCCGCCAGACCTCGGCCGGCGCCTCCTCCGGCGCGAAGTGGCCCGCGCCGGGGATCACGGCCGAGGTCAGGTTCTCGACCCCGGCCTCGCGGAACCCCGCCGCGTAGGCCGCGATGTCGCCTCCCTCGCCCTGGCCCCGTAGATAGAGCAGCGGGGTGCGGACGGGTCCGGCCGCGGCGGAGGCGGCGTTGTCCCGGGCGTCCTGGGCGAAGGCCCGATAGAGGTCGAACCCGGCGGTGAGAGAGGCGTCGCTCCGGTAGGCGGCGGCGTGAGCGGTTCGCGCCTCCGGGACGATCTTCGACGGGTCGACGGACAGGATGTCGTAGAAGTAGTCGAAGTACTCGGCCTGACGCCCTCGCACCAGCGTCTCGGGCAGCCCCGGCACGTTATGCAGGCCGAAGTGCCAGATGTAGGGGTTCCGCAGAACGTCGCTCCACGGCTCGACGCCGGGGATCACCGTGTTCATGATGACGACGCGGGCGATCTGCGGATACCGGCGGAGGTAGGCGTAGGCCACCATTCCGCCCCCGTCGTGGCCGACCAGGGTGACGTCGGTGAGCCCGAGGGCCTGGATCAGCGCATGGATCCTGGCCGCCGTGAGGTGCTTGCTGCCCCCGTCCGCCGTGGCGGTCGACTCACCCACTCCAGGCAGGTCGACGGCGACAGCCCTGGCCTCGGGCGCGGCGAGCAGCATGACGTCCTTCCAGGCTCGCCATGATTGCGGCCAGCCGTGCAGGAACAGGTACGGCCGGCCGTGCGGGTCGCCGGTCTCGACGACGTGCAGCGTGTGGTCTCCGAGGTTCAGGTGGGTGTGACGCGGTTCGATAGACATGATTCATGTATATATACAGACATGATTTATGTCTATCTGTTAAGGTGAGGGCTATGATCGGAGGCGACGGCGATCGTCCCGCGTTCGAGCGGGGCTCGGGCTTCCTGCTTGCACGCCTGGGGTCATTGGCTTCACGCTCGTGGACGACGTTCCTGGCCGCCCATGAGCTGACCCAGAGCCAGTACTCGGTGCTGGTGGTGCTCAGAGACCAGGGGTCCATGGGGCAGCAGCGGCTCGCTCACCTGGTCGCCGTCGACGCCCGCAACATCGTGCCGGTGCTGGACGCCCTGGCCGCCAGGGGGTTGGTCAGGCGGCAACCCGACCCGGCGGACGGGCGGCGCCGTACGGTCGCCCTGACCGACGGAGGGAGCGCTCTCGCCGACAGTCTCGCCGCCGGGGCGGCCTCCAGCCAGGACGACTTCCTCGCCGCGCTGGACGACCGGGACCGCGAGCACTTCAACACCCTGCTGCGGCGGCTGTACGACGCGCACGTGCACGGGGCCTGACCGGTGGCCGGGAGGTCTCTCCCGGACTCAGCGGGGCAGCTTGTCGAGATCGATGTCGAGGGGGAAGGGGACCGGGACGGTCAGCCGCCCGTGGTGGATGCCGGTGAGGCCGTAGGCTCCGGTGGCGGGGTCGAGCTCGTAGACGTAGACGACGGGGCTGCTGTCGTTGCCCTCCACCCGCCAGAAGTGCGCGATCCCCGCCTCGGCGTAACGGAACGGCTTGGTCTTGCGGTCGCGGTCCTCCGACTCCGGTGAGACGACCTCGACGACGAGGTGCACCTCATCAGGGGTGTCGAACGTCCGGTCGTCGTCATCGGCCGCCGTGGTGTCGATGACCAGCACATCGGGGCATGGCCGCATCCGATGCCCGAGTTTGACGTCCATCCGCTCCACCACTGACAAGCGCTCCGGGACCCGGCCGTGGAGCGCCTCGCCGAGGCGCTGGATCATGCGTTGGTGAGAACGCCTCTGAGGGGCCATGAAGACGAGGGCTCCATCGATGAGCTCGACGTGCTTGAAGAAGTCGGGCTCACCGTTCGGTCCTTCGGGAGGAAGATGATCGAGGTCGTCGGCCTTCCATCCCCATGGAGGAGGTGACGGCCAGTACTCGAGCGCGCTCCTCACGTCGATCACCGCAACATCGTCCCCGTCACTCGATGTGTTTGTTCAGATCATATCTGTTGCCATCGGCCTGCTCTCTCCGGCACCTGCTCGATGTCGGCGGTGGCATCCACCTCGGCCCCCGCGCCCAGATCCAGTAGGTCTCAGCAGGTCATGATGTCGGGTGGCGACGCTGGATTCTCATCCGGTTATGTCTGGTTCTGTTGCCATGTGGCTATTTGTCGGTTGTGGCCGGTGACGGTGAGGTGCTGGGGGCCGAGGCGGCGGTGGTGAGGATCTGCTCGAGGCTGGAAGGGCTGGAGAGGATCTGGTTCACCTGCTCCGGGGTCAGGTCCTTGCCGTTGAGCCGCAGGGTGGGGGTGCTGTTCACCTTCTGGTCCTGGGCGTACTGGGTGGCCTTGGCGAGGTCCCCCGCCTTCTCCATGCCTGTCACGCACTTGTCGAACCCGGCGTCGTAGAAGCCGAGATCCCGCGCCCAGTTCAGGAGGTCCTTGTTCTCGAACCCGTTCTGGCCCTCTACCGGCTGGTGGGCGAACAGCGTCTTGGCGTACGAGGCCCATTTGCCGGGCGGGGTGCACAGGGCCGCGTTGGCGCCACGCCGGGAGACCGACGGGACGGGTTCCGGATGGCCGGGCGCCTGGAAGAGCTGGAACGGGCGGAAGATCACCCTGGCCTTGCCATCGGCGGCGGCCTTGTATATCGCGTCGCCCGCGGAGTCCTCGAGCTTCTTGCAGAAGGGGCACTGGAAGTCCTCGAAGATCTCCAGGGTGGGGGCGGTGACGCCGTCCTTCGCCATGAGAATCGATCCGTCCGCCTGGCGGACGGTCGGGGCCAGCGGCCCGGTGTAGGCAATGCCCTTCTGGTCGCTCCTGCTCGCGTTGTTCTGCGTGACGACCACGACGACCACGGCCGCCGCCGCCACGGTGATGCCGCCGAGAACGCCCAGCAGCAGTTTTCGCTGCCTCGCGCGGGCGGCCTCCTTTCTGCGCTCTTCGGCGATCCGCTCCCTGGCCGACCTTTGCCGATTATTTTTACTCATCGGTACTCCTCATCGATATGCTTCCAAGCCTTTGTTCTTGGTCCGGCGGAAACGACGGTCAGGTCCTCTGGCCGATACGCCGGTATTCATCGGCGACGACAAACCCGAAAAGCGCGACGGTGATCACATGTACGGCCGTGCACCACAGACAGATCTTGCCGAGAACGAGTAGTTCCGCACTCACCAGATAGACCACGAAGAGCACTCCGACGATTACGGCGCCGAGCCGTCCCCAGCGGAGGAGGGGTGACTCGGAGCGCCAGGCCCAGGGGGTGGTCAGAGCCCCGATCCCCACGAAGAACGCCAGGCCCAGGACGGGTACCGGTATCCCGAGCAACTCGGAGTATCCGCTCGATGTCACGGAGGCGCAGTCGATGGTGGAGTTCTCGACGCACACGAGGGAGACCGCGGTGTCGTAGTGGGCGAGAGTCAGGTAGACCGAGACCGCCAGGCCCGCGAGGCTCAGCAGGGCCGTCGTGACGAGGAACCACCGCCGGTGTGACGATTCCGACGTTCGGCCGGGTCGCTGGTGGACGTCTTTGGCCATGGGGGTTTCCTCCGTGCGGGCAGCCGCGGACCCGCTCTTTCGTCGTGGGGGCTTTGCGCCGCGTGGCCTTGCGGATGAGGTGCCGCCTGGTCTCGCGGACAAGCGAACGTGGCGATGCTAAAACAACAGGCGTAAGCAGGCGGTAAGAGGCTTGGCCTGCGACGCGTTTCCGGTATTCCGTGTGACGTGCGGACCACGCCCCGTGGTTCGGCATCGGGCGCCGAAATTCCATATGAGGGGTCGGCGGAATTCCGGGGGCGCGGATTCGGTGCGTTTCTCGGTCGAGGCCTTTCTGCGGGCGTGTGGTCTGATGGCGATCGGCTTGAGTGACGATAGTGAGGCCGATCTTCGGGTGATAGGGCACAAAGTCCCTGTGTGGGGATCGGCCGCGGCCGTTTCCGGGGGATTCGGATGTTCCTGGACTCCGAGGGCGTCCCGGTGCTGTGGATCCGGTTTGTCGCCGGCGGGGACGTGTTCCGTGCTTGTGAACATCTTGTTTGCATCACTCTGTTGACAACAAGATGTTGATGGTTGCATGCTGGGAGTATGGCTACCGGTTCTGATGGGTCCGTCGACCCTTTCGCGCCTCCGAACCCGAGCAGGGAGCGGGCGCACCGTGTGTACGCGTCTCTTCACCGCATCGCCGAGCGGCACGCCGCCACCGAGGCGCAGCGCTCCCGGCAGGTCCATCCCGAGGTGCTCGGTCCGCACGAGGCCGTCAGGCTCGTGTCGTTTCTCGCCGGAGGGTCGGCGCTGCGCGAGGAGGACGAGCCCGAGGTCGACACCGCCGACATCACCGCCGCTTTGACGCTCATCCCGCTGGTGCGCGCGGAGGTGGACCAGCTGGAGGCGGGGCTTTTGCTGATGGCCCGCGGGCGGGGCATGACCTGGCAGGAGATCGCCTTCGGTCTTGGTCTCGGCACCTCGCAGGCAGCCAGGCAGCGCTATGAGCGTCTATCTGGTCGGGTCGACTGAAGCTGGGGGCGGGGGTCGCGTTGCGGTGGGGTTCGTCGGGGGTGATCGCCGTGGCTGAAGCGTCACGTGGGGGGAGGAGCGCAGGGCTGAGGGCCTTCCCGCCCGTGGGGTGGCGGCTTCGGTGAGGCGGTTGATGCCCACCCATCCGCTTGGCGGACACGCCGGTGGGGGTGCCGGGGCGGGCTGCCCGGGGTTTCGGGGCCCGCCCACGGCCAAGGGGGGTAGGTCGGCCGGGTGTATATGTTCCGGGTGTTTCCCGGATCGCGCGCTACGCCGTCCCGAGCTGTGTGTCCAGGTGCGCCGTGTCCCAGTAGTGCCAGCTCTCCGCGACCTGGCCGTTGACGAACCGGTCGATCGTGGCGCCCGCCAGCGTCACCGGGCGGTTGGTCGGCGCGAGGTCGTTGAACGGTCCGTCGTGGGTTCCCTTGAGCCGCCACTGCGTGACGACGTGATCGTCGTCGGCGACGAGCTTGTCTATGGTGACGCGCAGGTCGGGGGCGGCCCGGCGCAGGGCCAGCACCCGATGCTTGGCACCGTCGCGGCCATTGATTTTGTCGCCCCGGCCGGGGGCGTGCGCGACGTAGTTCTCGGTCAGCGTCTGGTCGTACACATCGACGTTGCCGTGGTTGTAGGCCTCCTCGATGGTACGGCGGACCAGCGCGATGTTGTTCTCAACACCCATGACGTTCCCCTTAATTCTTAATGCTTGTGTACTGCGGGTTTCGGCGCGTTGTCCCGTGCGACGAAATCCGGACGACCTCAGACGGCCGGAACACAATCCCCTGGCACCTCAGCTTACGGAAGCGACTTATGGTGTCAAGCACCCAAGCAGGCTGCAGGAAATAGCCTGGATAATGCTGTTTTCATCCGCAGTCATGACCTGGTGATCGCCTGATGAAAGCCGGTCCAAACAATGGGAGACAACAGGATGGACATGGCTTACGCGTCGAATGTCGGAAAACGCCCGTGAATGAAAAGCGGGCTTCCCGTGGCTTGAATTACTAAAATCGGTTGAGGTCGTCAACGGGCCACGGCATCGGTGGAGCGCTTGCGAGAGTGTGTGATGAGATACATGCCGACAGGGCCGGGTGTCGCTCGTGGCTGAGGATGATGCGCCGCAGGCCGTTCGTCCCGTGCCCATCGCCGACCGTGCCGCACTGCCGGTCGCGGCCCTCCTGCAGGTGATGCTCGGCTACTGGGTCTCCCAGTCTCTGTGCGTCGTCGCGCACCTCGGTGTCGCGGACGTGTTGCGTGATGGCCCGCGCCAGGTCGATGAGATCGCCGCCCAGGTCGGTGCCGATCCCGGCCCGCTGTACCGCGTCATGCGCGCGCTTGCGACGGCCGAGGTCTTCGAGGAGCACGAGGGGCGCGCCTTCGCGCTCACGCCGGTGTCCGAACCGCTCGTCTCCGGCCTGCCCGGCTCCGTTCGCGCGCTCGCGCTGTGGCACGGCGCGTCGTGGCATTGGGGACCGTGGGGCGATCTGCTCGAGACGGTTCGCGGCGGCGACCCGGCCTTCGATCGCGTCCACGGCTGTGACCAGTTCGCGTTCTTCGCGAAGGACCCGGCCGCCGCCGAGATCTACCACGACGCGATGAGCGAGTTCTCGACGACTTCGAACCTGCTCGCCGCCGCGACGTACGACGGTTTCGAGGGGATCGACACGCTCGTCGACGTCGGCGGCGGACGGGGTGAGGTGCTCTGCGGTCTACTCGGCATGCACGGCCACCTGCGCGGGGTGCTCGTCGACCTGCCTGCGGTCGTCGAGGCCGCACGCGAGACCATCGCCGCCGCCGGTCTCGAGGGACGCTGCGAGGTCGTCGCCGGTGACTACTTCGCGACCGTTCCCGACGGCCATGCCGCGTACATGCTGTCGATGGTCGTGAACGACTGGGACGACGAGCACGCGACCGCGATCCTGCGTACGGTACGCCGGGCGATGCGCGAGGACAGCGTGCTCCTACTCCTGCAGATGGTCGTTCCGCCCGCGGACGAGCCCTCGTTCGCGAAACTCATGGACCTCGAGATGCTCGTTCACACCGGTGGCCGCGAGCGAACGGAGGAGGAGTTCCGCATGTTGCTGGAGGCCTCCGGCTTCGAGCTGGAGCGCGTTGTGCCCACGATCTCACCCGTCGCGCTGCTGGTCGTACGACCCCGGGCACGGCGGATGCGCGTGCCTGGACGCTGAGCGGAGGGTGCCCGCGATGCGCTCAGAGGCCGATCGGGTGGCGCTGTGGAGCATCGCGCTCGACGGCGATCCAACGGCCGCGGCGGCGCTGGCGGATGGGCTCGACGCCGCCGAGCTGCGGCGCGCGACCGAGATCGTCTCGTCGGATGCGCGTGCTCGCTTCATCACGGCCCGCGCGTTCGTGCGCGCCGTGCTCGGCCAGGAGCTCGGTGTCGCACCGGTGTCGCTCGCATTCGCGCGTGGGCCGTACGGCAAGCCGTACCTGCCGGGAACCTCGATCCGCTTCAGCCTCAGCCACACGCGGACGGTCGCCCTGCTGGCCGTGACGCGCGGTGAGGAGGTCGGCGTCGACATCGAGGAGCTGCCACGAGGCGGCAGGTACGAGCGTGTCAGCGCGCGCTGCTTCGCGGAGGCGGAGGCGTGGCGCGTCCGCGAATGCGACCCCGCGCTGCGCCCACGGCTCTTCGCGACGCTGTGGGCCGCCAAGGAGGCGTACCTGAAGATGACCGGTGAAGGCCTCGGCCGTGGCTTGAACACGTTCGTCGTCGACGTCGGCGATGACTGGCGACCGGTCCTCTCCAGCGTTGACGGCGCGCCGCCGCGACGTCCGGTCGCGCTGCATCCACTCGACCTGGCGGTGGACGGCATCGCCATGCTGTGCGCGTCGGCCGCGCTCCGCGTCGGTATCGTGCGTCACGTGGCCACGATCGGAGCGCGACCGTGACGTCTACGGCATTGTGGCCTTTCGCCGCTGCGGCTGAGCAGTTGTCAAGAGCTCGTCGGGAAGATGCGGTACTTCCTGGCGCCGCGGTGGTCCCGGGTCGTGTCGCGCGAGTGCAGGTACCAGCGCACGTACTCGCGCCAGCGTTTCTGCAGCGGGTCGGCGCAGGCCGGAGCTCCCAGCACCCGGCGTACGTTGCTCTGGTCGAACGAGCGCTGGACCGTGATGTATGAACGGAAGAAGGCCATTCGCTGGTCCGAGTCGAACTGCTCGTCGATCGTCGTGAATTCCTGCGGCGAGGCACCGAGCTCGAACGGCCGCACGCCCAGCTCCTGGCAGACGACACGCACGATGTCGTCGATTGTCGGTGGAGTCGCGTTCGTGAGGTGATAGACGGCGCCAGGGGCGGACGCGGCGCCGAGCGCGACGGCTGTGCGCGCGACGACGTCGACGGGCACGAGGTTCAGCTCCGCGTCGGCGTGCGCCCGGGAGCGGATCGCGCGGTGCTTGAGGAAATCGCCGAGACGCATGCTTACCTCGGCCTTCAGCCGCGCGAGATCCTCGATGAAGCCGTAGACGCCGCTGAAGCCGGTCGTCGCGCACGTCACACTGTGACCGATGACGATGCTCGGGCGCATGATCCGCACTGTGACACCGGCCTGCGCGACCAGTTGCTCGGCTGCGATCTTGCTGCGTTCGTAGGCGTTGTTGGCGACACCGCGGTCGAGTGCGGGCTCCTCCGCGATCTCGCCCGTCCGCGAACCCGCGACATATGCCGTGCTGAAGTGGTTGAGCGTGGGACCGCCGACCGCCTGCAGCAGTTCGAGCACGTGCTCGGTGCCCGTCAGGTTCTGGCGCATGATCTCGTCACTGTGCGTCTCGCGGTAGTCCAGCGATGCCGCGCAATGCCACAGCTCGTCGACGGGCCCGACCTCGCCTGTGCTGACACCGCAGCGCGGCCGCGTGACATCGCCGACGACGGCTCTGGCACGCAGGCGCAGGTCCGCAGCCGATGTCGTCGAGCCGTAGAGTCGCGCCGCGGTCGTCAGCGCCGAACGCAGGCGCTCACCCGCGCCTGCGTGCTTCGACTCGCGCACGAGGCAGACGACGAGGCAGTCGGGATCGCTGGACAGGAGCTCGAGCACGAGTGCCGCGCCGATGAAACCGGTCGCGCCGGTGACCAGATGTGTACGCGGTGATCGGGCCATCAGCGCGGTGCCTCGGCGCGTGGCAACCGCCGGTGCAGGAACTCCGCGAGCGCTTCGAAGGAGTCGAAGACCTCGGGCGCCACTCCGTCCTCCCAGACGAACGACAGCTCGTCCTCGATCGCGACGAGGTACGCAACCATGATCGACGAGCTGACCCGCAGCCGCCTGATCGACCCGGGGCCGACGTCGCGGCGGTCAATGACGACGCTGTGTCCCGACGCTTCCTCAAGCAGCCGCACGAGCAGCTCGACCATGGCCGGATCCGCAGCCGGATCCGCAGCCGGATCCGCAGCCGGATCCGCGGCCGGATCCGCTCCGGGGCGCGGCTGCTCAGCGCTCATGCCGCGCGACGAACCGCTCGACGGCCGCCTCGAAGAGGTCCGTCGTCTCCGCGTAGGGGCTGTGCCCGCAATCCGGGATGATCTCGACGGTTGCGTCGGGGATCAGCTCGTGTGCCTCGGCGAGCGCGGCGGCGCTCACGAGGTAGTCGGCATCACCGCTCAGGAGGAGAACGGGGCAGGTGAGCCGGCGCAGCTTGTCCGTTGAATCGACCGATTCCAGGGCGCCGCGCATGTTGCGCTCCAGCTGGCGCGTCGAGTTCACCGCGAGAAAGCGCTCGCGGAGTGCGAGGTAGGAGGGGGTGCCGCCGTGCTCGATCGTACGGTCGGCGAAGACGAGCGGATAGAAATTGTCGAACAGCGCCCGCAGCCCGCCGCGCTCGAGGTCGTCGAGCCACGCCCGCAGGAGATACTTGCGCCGCTTACCGCCGCTCGGATGAACCGTCGGCCCGCAGAACACGAGCCCGCGCACGCGCTCGGGATGGGCGATCGCGAAGTCGCGCGTCAGCTGCGTCGAGCTCGACGTGCCGAGCAGCCACGTCTGCTCGATCCCCAGGCCGTCGAGCAGCGCCGCGAGGTCCTCGACGTGGTTGGCGAACGAGCCGTCGCCGTCAGAGGACGCACCCTGGTTGCGCAGGTCATAGGTGAGGAGGCGATGGCTTGTCACGAGCCGTTTCGTGAAGTTCCGCCAGGCGACGCTCGCGAGGAAGAAGTTGCTCACGATGGTCAGCGGCGGCCCTTCGCCCTGCAGCTCGTAGTACAGCTCGATGCCATGGGGAGTGCGCAGCACCGGATTGTCGCGATAGTGAATATCCCATTTTTCTATGGCGCGTACGTCCACGATCGCCTCCGCGGTAGTCGAGTAGCAGCGTGCCCTCACTGCGCATGCGGCAAAAGCAGGTTTGGGGCTCAGGGGAGAAAATAACCCCTCTCGCTCGAATTCCGTGCGCCGAGGTTTCGTCAGGCTTCGGTAAAAGCGGGTTTGGGGCTCAGCGGAAAGAAAATAACCTCCATCGCTCGAATTCTGTGCGCCGAGGTTTCCCGTCAGGCGTCGGCACCGTTTCGAAAGCGGGGTATGGCGCTGATGGGCGTGGCACAGACAGTCGGTCGTGTACTCACCGAAGCCCAGCTCCAGGCGCTGGTGGCGCTGTGTGACACGTTTGTCCCGGCATTCGAGAGCGATTCCGCGGATCCGGCTGTGCGTGCGTTCATGCGGCGGAGCGCCGGCGACCTCGGCGTCCCGTGGGAGATCGAGGCTCTGCTTCCCACCGTGCTGAGCGCCGGGCAACTCGCGGGAGCGCAGCGGTTCCTCGACGGGCTCACGCGACGCGCGTTCCACGAGCAGTCGTTGCCGCAGCGCGCTCGGACGCTCGCGCTCGCCTGGGACAGGGGCCCGGACGTCAAGCGGAGGCTGCAGCAGGTCAAGATCCTCACGTTGCTGCTCTTCTACGCGCTCACCGACGAGACCGGCCGTAACCCGAACTGGCCCGCGATCGGCTACCCCGGTCCGGTGACGCGGCCGCCGACGGCCGCCAGGGCGCCGAAGACGATCGCGACACTGTCCGCGAGCAACCTGCCCGCGACGCTCGATGTCGACGTCTGCGTCGTCGGCTCCGGTCCGGGCGGCGCGGTCGTCGCGGCGCGCTGTGCACAGGCGGGCCTCTCGGTCATCGTCCTCGAGGCGGGCGGCTATCACAACGAGCAGGACTTCCGGCAGCTCGAGCTTGCCGGTCTGCGGCAGCTGTACCTCGGCGGCGGGCTGATGACGTCCGAGAGCGGCTCGATCGCGGTGCTCGCAGGCTCGACGCTCGGCGGCGGCAGCGTGAGTAACTACATGAGCTGCATCCGCACCCCCGACGCGATCCGCGAGGAGTGGGCGCGGCTCGGCGTCGCCGACATCGGCGCCGACGACTTCCCGGCACGCCACCTCGATCCGGTGTGCGAGCGCCTCGCGATCAATGTCGAGGCGACACGTGCGAACGGCACCCACAAGCGGTTGCGCGACGGGCTCGACGCGCTGGGCCTTGAGCATCGCGTCATCACGCGCAACGCCGAGCTTCACGACGATGCGCGCTACTGCGGCTACTGCGGTTTCGGTTGCCAGCAGGGCCTCAAGCTCTCGATGCTCAAGACCTACCTCCAGGACGCCTCCGACGCGGGTGCGCGGACGATCGTCAACTGCTGGGCGCGGGGCGTGCTGTCCGCGGGCGGACGGGCACGCGGAATCGAGGCCGTCCTCGCGGACGGCGACGGTTCCCGGCGCAGGCTGATCGTGAACGCGCGCGCGGTCGTCGTCGCCGCGGGCGCCGTCGAGTCGCCCGCGCTCCTGTTGCGCTCCGGTGTGGGGGGTCCGGCGGTCGGCCGTTACCTGCGCGTCCAGCCCGCGTTCAGCGTCGCCGGTGTCTACGACGAGCCCGTCCAGGCCTGGATCGGCCAGGCACAGTCGCTTGTCTGCGAGTCGTTTCGCGACGTCGTCGACGGGCACGGCTTCCTCATCGAGGGGCTCGGTGTGTTCCCCGGTTTCTGGGCGGCGGGCGTCGGCTGGGAGGACGGGCGGCGCCACAAGGAGGAGATGCTCCGCCTGCCGCGGACCGCGTCGTTCGTGAGTTTCATCCGCGACCACGGCGCGGGCGAGGTCGTCATCGATGAGCGCGGTCGCTCGGTCGTGCGCTGGGATCTCGACGATCCTGTTGACCGTGAGCTCGCCGTACGCGCACACATCGAGACCGCTCGTGTCCACGCGGCGGCGGGCGCCGCTGAGATCTACACCCTGCACGGCAAGCCCGCGCGCTGGCGGCGCGGCGAGGACTTTGAGGCCTATGCCGAGCGACTGCGCGCGGCGTCCTACGGCACGAACGACATCCTCTACTTCACCGCGCACCAGATGGGGACGTGCCGGATGGGAACCGATCCGCTGACCTCGGTCGCCGACGGGCGGGGTGAGTTGCACGACCTGCCGGGTGCCTGGATCGGCGACGGGTCGGCGTTTCCGACCGCGCCGGGGGTCAACCCCATGATCACGATCATGGCGCTCGCGCACCGCACCTCCGATCACCTGCTCGAGAGCCTGAGCTGAGATGGGCGAGATGTTCGACACCGGGACGGCGTGCCCGGACGCCATCGGGATCGGCGCCGCGGCAAGCGAGACGGTTCTCGGCGCGGGCGACGGGGCGGCCGCCGCGCTGTTCGCGCACGGCGTGCCGTACCGCTTCCACCATCTCGGAGTGCGCGTGCCGAGCGACCGCGCGGCGCGTCGGGTGATGCGGGACCTCGGGCTGACCGCCGCCTGGGTCAACGACCTCGACGACCATGCCTGCAGATGTCATTTCTGCCCCGGCCCTGGGCTCGCGATCGAGCTTGTCGTGCCGCTGAGCGAGGCGTCTTCGACGAATGCGATCCCGCACGCGTTACACCACGTCGGCATCGAGGTCCCGAGAATGCTCGACGCCCAGCGGGTCCTCGGCGAAAGCGGATACGAGCTGACCGGCGAGCGGCCGCTGATGATCGTCGACCGCTATCTCGTGAACTTCGTACGGCCGCTGCGGCTCGGCTTCCTATTGGAGCTCGTCGAGGACCGGGAGTCGTCATGGGCGTGGTGAGCGGCACGGTGAGCAGCATGGGCGTGGTGAGCGGCATGGGCGTGGCGGCTGTCCACACCGGGTTCCAGCCACTCGCGACATGCCACTGGCAAGGCGTGGCGAACATCCTCGAGGCCCAGGGGCTTGCGGGAGCCGATCGCAAGGTCTGCCCGTCGTGGGGGTTCTCGTGGGACGGAAACTCGACGGTTCTGCGACGCGGCGACCGCTGGATCGAGACGCTCAACGCGACGCACGAGCTCGACGTCCGGCGAATGGACTTCGCAACCTGGGACGAGGCCGAGGCGGCCGAGCTCTCGATCGCCGAGCGGAAACTGGCGTTCGTCGCGGAGATCGACGCCTTCGAGGTCCACTCGGAGTACGCAGGGCGCGAGCACGTGGCCCACACCGTCGTCGTGCTCGACCGGCGACCGGACGCCGCGACGATCCTCGACACGATGAACCGCCCAGAGCCCGTCGTCGTCTCCGGCGAGCACTACCGCCGCATGCGCACGCACCCCTGTGTGGAGGCGCACCATCTCTACGTCTCGTCGCATCCGCCGCGGCGGGAGGCGACGCTGGAGGAGATCGCGGCGACGTTCGCCCGGTCGCTCGGGCGCCACTGGGCCGACGATCTCGCACGGTTCGACGCGTACCGCGCATGGCTGGGCGAGAACGGCGAGATGGCCGACGTCACCCGCGTCGGCGGCGAGCGGCTCTATCTCGCCGGGCTGTTCACGCTTCTCGGTGAGCTCGACGAGGCCTTCGGCGACGCCGCGCCGTCGTTCCTGTCGTTGTCGCGGCGGTGGTACCTCACGCACGGCCTCGCGATCAGTGCGGTGCCGGTGGCGGGTGGACGATCGCGCGAGGCGCGCGTTCGCCGGCTGCTGACCGACCTGCGCGCACGCGAGACCGAGCTGCACGGGCGCGTCTGGCCGGTGCTCGAGCGGTACGCGGCGACGACCACGACCCGGCACAGGAGGTGAGCTCGATGCACGCCGACACCATCGGCACCGCGATCAGGGATGTCCTGCGCGAGCACGGCAACGTCGATTCCGATGCCCTGGGTGAGGGCGACGACCTCTACCTCGCGGGAATGACCTCGTTCGCGAGCGTCAAGGTCATGCTCGCGCTCGAGGAACGTTTCGACGTCGAGTTCCTCGACGCGATGCTCAACCGCTCGACCTTCTCGACGATCGGCCACATCAGCGTGGCATTGCACGAACTGCTCGACGGCGACGCCCAAACCGTTTGAGGGGAAAGCGATATGACATGCCCTGTGTCAGCCTCAGGACTCGCCGGAAGGATGGCGCACCGGTGACCGTCTCCTCACAGCCCGCGCTCGACGGCCCGCGGCAGCGCGACCCGTTCCTCGTCGAGCTGGCCGAGCGCGACCTGCTCGTCGCGGGTCAGGCGCCCGGCGTTGACGCTCTCGGCGCCCCGGTCGAGCGTGTCGTGTCGCGGATGCACGCCGAGATCGGCGCGCTGCGCCGTGAGCAGCACGGCGCCACACTCCATTTTCCGCCGGTGCTCAGCCGCGCGACGCTCGAGCGCAGCGGTTACCTTGAGGGGTTCGCCCACCTCGCGGGCTCGATTCATGGCTTCGTCGGCGACGACGACGCCCACGCGAAGCTCGTCGACGAGCTCTCCAGTGGCGCCGACTGGGGCCATCACCAGGCGCTGAGCGACGCCGTTCTCGCGCCCGCCGTCTGCTACCACGTCTATCCCCTGCTTGCGGGAAGGCTGCCGCCGGGCGGTCGCGAGGTCAACGCGTTCTCCTACTGCTACCGCCACGAGGACACCGCAGAGGCGGGGCGCCTGCGGGCTTTCCGGGTTGAGGAGTTCGTCTGTGCGGGCGATCGCGCGACCTGCGAGCGCTGGCGGGAGGAATGGCTTGACCGCGGGAGCGCCTACCTGCGTGGGCTCGGCCTGACCGTCCGCCGGGAGCTCGCCGAAGATCCGTTCTTCGGCGCGGCGCGCCGGTTGCTCGGCGCCGACCAGCACCGGCGGCGCCTGAAGTACGAGCTGCAGGTTCCGCTGCGCGGCCGGTGGCTGGCGGTGTCGTCGTACAACCTGCACGACGATCACTTCGGCCGTCGCTTCGCGATCCGCCGCGACGACGGCGAGGTGGCCGAGACGGCGTGCGTCGGGTTCGGCCTCGAGCGCATCGCGCTGGCCCTCCTCGCCGAGCACGGCCTCGATCTCGACGCCTGGCCCGCCGACCTGCGAGGGCGACTGTGTCGCTGATCGCGGCTCGTAGCGGACCCGCGCCTGACGCCCACGTCCCGCACTGGCTACACGGCGGCGGGAACCTCGCGTGGCCTGTCTCCAACTGCTACGCGGACATGTGGATCGAGACGCTTCACTGGCTCGGCCTCGATCCCCGGCCCGCGCTTGTCGCGGCGCTCGCGTGCGACTTCGAGGGCGACCAGTGGACGCTCTTCAAGCCGCTGCCGGGTGATCTGTTCGCACTGTACGGGATCGACGTGGCCGAGCTGAACGTGTGGCGGTCGCTGCCCGAGCAGATCGCGGAGCAGCTCGCGGCGGGCCGCTTGCTGACGGTCGAGGTCGACGCCTTCCACCTGCCCGACACCGCGGGAACCAGCTATCGCACGCGCCATCAGAAGACGACGGTCGGCACGACCGCTGTCGATCGTGAGGCGCGGCACCTGCACTACTTCCACGACGCCGGCCACCACGTGCTCGCCGGTGATGACTACGACCGGGTGCTGACCTGGGGTGAGGCGGGCGACGAGCGGCTGCCGCCGTACGTCGAGATCATCAAGCTCGACCGGCTGCACGCGCCGCCGACGGCGGAGCTGCGCCTGCGCGCCGCCGCGCTGGCCCGCGAGCACCTCGACCGCCGGCCGCTCGCCAACCCCTACGAACGCGCCGCGGAGCACCATGACGCGGCCGTCGACGAGCTCGCCGCCGCGGGCGGGGATTTCGATGAGTACGTCTTCGCGGGGCTGCGCCAGGCAGGCGCCGCGAGCCAGTACGCGGCGGTGCTGCTGCGGTGGCTCGCCGCAGACCTCCCCGAGCTCGTGAGCCCGGCGGCGCTGTTCGACGAGCTCGCCCGCGGCGCGCATACGATGCTGCTGCGCACCGCACGCGCGGTCCGGCGGCGGCGTGTGGTCGCCGCGGCGCCGATCTGGTCCGAACTCGCCGACCTGTGGGGCCGGGCGACGTCCTCGCTCGACGCCGCGCTCCCGGCGGGGCCAACGCGACGGGAGCATTCGCGTGTGTGGTAGGCGCGCACTCCCGCTGAGCTCGCCCGCGCCGGTTCGCGGCCACTTTCTCGACGCCGTCCGCGCGATCGGCCGGGAGGTCGTCGCGCCGGCGGCCGCTGACGTCGACCGCGCCGCGCGCTTCCCGCGCGAGGCCGTCGACGCTCTGCGCGAGGCAGGCCTGCTCGGGATCATGGTGCCGCGCGCGGCGGGGGGTGGCGGCCTGGCACTGCGCGAGGGGCTCGCGATCGCGACCGAGCTCGCCCGGCACTGCGCCTCGACGGCCATGATCTGGTCGATGCACCAGATCCAGGTCGCCTGCCTCGCACGGCACGGTGGCGACAGCGCGCAGCTCGCCGAAGCGCTGCGGGAGGTCGCTCACGGGGGCATCCTGCTCGGGTCGGCGACGTCCGAGGCCGGGATCGGCGGCGGTCTGCGCCAGAGTTCCGCCGCTGTGCGGCGCGATGGCGACGCCTGCTCGTTGGCGAAGAGCGCGCCGACCGTCTCCTACGGGTTCGAGGCGGACGCGCTGCTGAT
This sequence comes from Streptosporangium sp. NPDC051023, assembly GCF_040689595.1. Classification (NCBI taxonomy): domain Bacteria; kingdom Bacillati; phylum Actinomycetota; class Actinomycetes; order Streptosporangiales; family Streptosporangiaceae; genus Streptosporangium; species Streptosporangium sp. NPDC051023. The sequence continues at coordinate 17,861 of NZ_JBFBCE010000090.1, forward strand.
CACCGCGCGCCGGGAGTCCGACGCGCCGCCGACGGACCAGGTGCTCGCGCTCGTGCGCCGTGAGCAGATGCGGCTGACACCTCGCTCACGGTGGGACACGCTCGGCATGCGCGGCACATGCAGTCCGGGCTTCGACATCGAGGCCGACTTCCCCGTCCAGCAGATCCTGCCGATCCCGTTCGGGCAGGTCGCGTCGCAGACGATGGTTCCCTACTCGCACCTGCTGTGGGCGGCGTGCTGGATCGGCATCGCGTCGGACGCGCTCGAGCGGGCGCGTGCGTTCGCGCGCAGGCAGGCGTTGGCCTCGAAGGCCCTCCCGGCGACGCTTCTCGCGCGGCTCACCGACATCGACCGCTGCGTTCACCTCATGCACGGGAGCCTCGCCCGTGGTCTCGCGATCCACGAGTTCGAGTCGTCCGACGGGTCGGCCGCCACGGAGAGCTTCGGCGCCGCGATCGATCTCAACGCGGTGAAGCTCAGCTGCTCGGAGCTTGTCGTGGAGGCGGTGTCCGGGGCGCTCGCGGTCTGCGGGATGGCCGGCTACTCGGAGAGCTCGCCGTTCAGCGTCGCCCGTCACCTGCGCGATGCGTACTCCGCCTCGCTCATGATCGCCAACGACCGCCTGCTGGCCGCGAGCGGCGCGCATCTGCTGACACGCAGCGCGCGATGACGCCGATGTGCGAGCGCTTCCCGCTCACCGAAGGATGGAGCGCGACGGGGGTCCCGGCCGGTGCCGTCAACGAACCGCGGGCACTCGACCGCCAGACCGGCACGTGGGAGGCGGCACCTGTTCCGGGTACGGTCGCCGAGACGTTCCGCGGCCTTCCCGCGGACGCGATCGACGGCCGGGACTGGTGGTACCGGGTCACGTTCGCGCTCAGTCCGATCGCGGACGGTGAACGCCTGACGCTCTGCCTCGACGGGCTCGCGACACTCGCCGACGTCTGGTTCAACGGCGTCCACGTGCTCACGTCGCGTTCGATGTTCCGCGCCCATCGCGTTGACATCCGCGAGCTGGCACGGACGGAGAACGATCTCGCCATCCGCTTCTCCTCGCTGCACGCCCTGCTCAGCAGGCGTCGGCCGCGCCCGCGCTGGCGGACCCGGCTCGTGGAGCACCAGGGGCTGCGCTTCGTCCGGACGTCGCTGCTCGGGCGGATGCCGGGCTGGTCGGCCCGCCATCCCGCCGTCGGCCCGTGGCGCCCTGTGGCGATCGAGCGCTGGCGTCCGCCGCGGCTGCGCGAGCGCCGGATCGCGACGGTCGTGTCGGAGACCTCGGCCCGCGTCGACGTCGCGATCACGCTCGACGTAGACGCCATGGCGCACGCCGAGATCAAGGGCGCCGTCGCGCTGTGCGGCGTGCAGGCGGCGTGCGGCTGGGCGCCGCTGGGCGCCGAAACCCTCGTCGGCACGGCGACGATCGAGGTCCCGCGGCCCGCGCGCTGGTGGCCGCACACGCATGGTGCACAGCCGCTGCACCGGCTCTCCGCGACGCTCACGACGGGGAGCTCGACGCAGGGGATGACGCTCGACCTCGGTCATGTCGGCCTGCGTTCGCTCACCGTCGACCGCGCTGACGAGGGCTTCGCGCTGCGCGTCAACGACGTGGACGTCTTCTGCCGCGGCGCCTGCTGGACGCCGCTGCACCCGGTCTCCCTGCGCGCAACCGAGGCGGAGTACCGCGCGGCGCTCGAAGCCGCCCGCGACGCCGGGATGAACATGGTGCGGATCGCGGGCCCGACCGTTTACGAGGACGACGCGTTCTTCGACGTATGCGATGAGCTCGGCATCCTCGTCTGGCAGGACTTCATGTTCGCGAGCCTCGACTACCCGGTCGACGACGGGGAGCTGCGCGCCGAGATCGAGGCCGAGTCCCGCCAGGAGCTGCTGCGCTGGCAGGGACGGCCGTCGCTCGCGGTGCTCTGCGGCGGCAGCGAGCTCGAGCAGCAGCCCGCGATGCTCGGGGCGCCGCCGGAGGTTTGGGCGCGCCCGCCGATCGCCGAGCTGCTCGCCCGCCCATGCGCCGAGCTGCTCGGCGAGGTGCCGTTCTGGCCCAGCACCCCGCACGGCGGCGTGTTTCCGTTCAGCCTTGACGCCGGAACGGCCCACTACTACGGCGTCGGCGCGTACCTGCGCGGTCTCGACGACCTGCGCCGCAGCGCGGTGCGCTTCGCGACCGAGTGCCTCGCGGTCGCGCAGGTCCCCGAGGACCCGCCGACGAAGGCCGGGCGCCGCGTGTCTGCGGCGGCGATCGGCGACGCCGCCTGGAAGGCCGCGGTGCCGCGCGACGCGGGGGCGGGGTGGGACTTCGACGATGTCCGCGACCACTACCTGGCCCGGCTGTACGGGATCGACCCGCTGCGCTGCCGCTACGAGGACCCACAGCGCTACCTCGAGCTCAGCCGGACCGTCCCCGGTGAGCTGATGACGGCCGCGTTCTCTGAGTGGCGGCGGTCGCGATCGATGTGCCGGGGCGGGCTCGTCTGGTTCCTGCAGGATCTCGAGCCGGGCGCGGGCTGGGGGATCCGCGACGCCTGGGGCCGTCCGAAGGCGGCGTACTTCTACCTGCGCCGCGTGCTGGCGCCCGTGACGGTCGTGGTGACCGACGAGGGGCTGAACGGCCTTGACGCCCACGTCGTCAACGAACGCGACGAGCCGCTCGAGGCCGAGCTGGCGCTCGCGCTGCACGATTTCGCCGGGGCCCGGGCGCGCGGTGCCGGCACCTGCCTGACGATCGCGGCGCGGGGATGCACGACGCTCCGGCTCGACACGCTACTGCCCGGCTTCACCGACCTCACGCACGCCTACCGCTTCGGACCCGCAGGGCACGACGTCGCCGTCGTCTCGCTGCGCCGCGCCGGCGGGAGCATGATCGCCGAGGCCTGGCACTTCCCAGGCCCCCGGCTGGCGCCGCTGCGCCCGGAGGTCGGCCTCGGCGGACGCTGCGAACGCCTCTCGCCGGGAGAGTCGATCATTCACCTCGAGACGCGTGACTTCGCGCAGGCGGTGACCCTGACGTCCGACGAGTTCGAGCCCGCGGACAGCTACTTCCACATGCCGCCGGCGAGTCGGCGCGGTGTGACGCTGCGTGCCCGCGAACCCGGCCGTCCGGGCACCGTCGTCCTCCGGTCGCTGAACTCGCGCGCCGCCGTGCGCATCGGCGTGGACTGACGTGACGGTGCGCCGCCCGGAAACACGGTTTTTCGCGCTGAGCCGCGATTTCGCCGCGGGATCGGTGCCGTGGTCGTCTCAAGGCATTGTTTTCGACTATCTCATCGGTTCTCTTTGCCGGGATAAATATGAGATGTGCTCATAATTGGTGCCCGATGATGGAATGCCGACGTTCAGCCAAGATCCAAGTTGCCTCCAAGTCGTCTACAAGATCACGAGCGAAAGATCGGTCGCACTGAAGTGAGACGTGGAAGGAGGTGTGGAAATGACTGTTCGTATCGATGACCTGGACGGCGTCGCGGAGCTTTCCGATGACGTGCTGGGCGCCGTGGTCGGTGGCCGTGAGCCGATGACCCCCCCGACCCCCAAGTTGTCCTCTTCTCTCGGCAACGGGACGAAGGGCGACCCGCTGCCTGACACTTCCACCTGAGGGTGACCGGGAGGTGCCCGTACGGCCGGCCGTACGGGCGCCACCTGTTTCCGACGCGGAGAATCCTTTGATCCTGATACTCAGCAGAAAAGAAGACCTGGCGGTCAACCTGGTCCTGCCCAAGCTCGCCGAACGGGGCGTCGAGGCGCTCTGGTGGGATCCGGGCGACTACCCCGCGGAGAGCCGGATCACCTCCCGCCTGACCGGCGGGCGGTGGCGGCACACGCTGGTGACGGGCGGCGTGGAGTACGACTCCTCGGTCTTCAGCGCCGTCTGGAACCGCAGGCCCTCCCGGCCGAAGGCGGCGGACGTCGTCGGGGACGCGACGCACCGCGACTACGCGGAGAAGGTGGCGCGCTTTCACCTCAACGGGTGGGAGGACGCCTTCGAAACCCGCTGGTTTCCCGCGCGCACCGCCGACGTGCTCCGCGCCCAGAACAAGCTGGTCAACCTCACGGCCGCCGTCAGGCTCGGCTTCACCGTGCCGGAGACGACCGTCACCAACGACCCCGAGGAACTCGTCGAGGCCTGGACGGAGGCGGAGGGGCGGCTGATCGCCAAGGAGGTCGAGTTCGTGGAGTTCGGGATCGACGGCACGGGCCACAACTTCTACACGACCCCGGTCTCCCGGCGGCACCTCACCGGCAGGAACCGCCTGGCTCATGCCCCCGCGATCCTGCAGCCCTATGTGGACAAGGCCGTCGAGCTGCGGATCACCGTCGTGGGTGACCGGGTCTTCACCGCGGAGATCCACTCCCAGGGATCGCGGGCGACCCGCCACGACTACCGCCACTACGAGGGCCACTTCTCCCAGTACGCCGTCCACGATCTGCCCGATGACCTGGAGCGGCGCTGCGTCGAACTGGTCGGCTCGCTGGGCCTGGCCTTCGGTTGCATCGATGTGATCCTCACCCCGGAAGGCGAGTACGTGTATCTGGAACTCAACCCCAGCGGCCAGTGGGGGTGGCTTGAGGAGTTCACCGACCTTCCCATCTCCGAGGCGATCGCCGACTGGCTCGTCGCGGGGGAACGGCGCGTCGGGCGGAAGGTGTCGGCATGACCGGGTTTTCCGAGACGCTCGCCGAGGCCGTCGAGCTGCTGCGCGGGCTGCCGCGCAGGCGGGAGGGCGTGCCGGAGGCCCGGGGGAGAGTCGCCGCCTGGCGTGCCAGGCGCCCCGAGGGCCGGGCCCAGCTCGTGGTGGACGTGCGCCCTGGCTCGCCGATCGTCGACTACGACCTGGTCCTCGACCATCCGGACGGCGGCGCCGTCGCCGTCACCGCGCCCGCCGAGGACGGCGTCCCGTGGACGGTCGAACACTCAACGCACTGGGCCGCGAGCAACGTGCTGTCCGTCGACGGTCAGCAGCTGTCGGTGCACACCGCCCTGCTCACCCTGCGGGCGCTCGCCGACCGCGACCGGACCGTGCACGACGACCTCATCGACTACTGCCTTCTCACGCTGGAGAGCTGGCAGGAGCCTGACCCCTCCCAGGAGGAGCTGCAGCTGGCCTCCGACGACTTCCGCAGGCACCGCGGCCTGCACAGCCGCGCCGACATGCTGCGCTGGCTCGAAGAGGTCGGCCTGACGCCCGGCGCCTACGACAACCACCTGCACTCGCTGGCCAAGATGCGTGGTTTCCGGGCCCGCAAGGAGGCGGAGTCGGCCGAGGCCTACTTCAAGGAGCACATCGCGGAGTTCGACCAGGTCTCGGCGGTGTGGGTGGTCGGGCCCGAGTCCCGGCTGGCCGAGCTGGCGGGGCACGATGATCCCTTCTCGGCGCTCGCGGAGGCGGTCGCCCATCCTGTGGGGGAGCTCACCGTCCACGTGGCCGACCGGGCGGCGTCCGAACTGCCCGCCCCGCTGCGCGAGGTGGAAGAGGGAGGAGTGGCCGGACCGGTGGCCTATCGGGACGGGTTCCTGTTCGGGGCCGTACGGCGCCGCAGTTCCGCGCGCCCGGACCCGGAGACGCTGGCCGCGGCGGGCAGGGCCGCGTTCTCGGCCTTCCTCGCCGAGCGGCGGGCGAAGGCGGAGATCGAGTGGTACTGGCTGTGAGATTCCGCCCTGGTTTCCGCTGCTGCCCACCCGCCCGCGTGCCGGACACGGTCGTCCTCCGGTCGCTGAACTCGCGCGCCGCCGTGCGCATCCGCGTGGACTGACGCGACGGTGCGCCGCTAACGGTGTTCGGCGGCGGTGTCCGGCAGATGGAACCAGACGGCGTTGCCCGTCTCGTCGTCGTGGTGGACGCCTCAGCGGGCCGAGAGCAGTTCGACCATGAACAGGCCGCGTCCACTGTCACTGTCGGTCGTCGCCGCCCGGACGAACGGCAGGCTGCCGTCCGACCCGTCGTCGATCACCTCGACATGAACCGTGCTGTCGCCGTGGTCCTTCGAGAGCGCCACGCACACCGTCACCGAGCCGTACGGCTCGCGACCCGAGGCGGGTTCGTCGAGCGCGGTGACATCCACGAGATGGTGAAGTCCCGACCGGAAAGGTACAGCGACGGGGGAGCCGAGTCCCTCGACCCGGATGACGTCGCAGAAGCCGCCTGGAGCTGTACTCCAGGCGTGACCGCTCCGAAGCGACGTTCACCGCGCTCGGCTGATGCCGGACCCGGGTCAGATGCCGAAGCCGCCGTCCACGTCGATCGTCGCCCCGGTCACGTACCGGCCGTCGTCACCGGAGAGGTACGCGACGGCCGCCGCGATCTCGGACGGCTCGCTGTACCGGCCGAGGGCGGTGAAGCCTCTGATCGTGTCCGCGTACGGGCCGTCGGCCGGGTTCAGGTCCGTGTCCGTCGCTCCGGGGTTCACGATGTTGACGGTGATCCCGCGCGGGCCCAGTTCGCGGGCCAGTCCCTTGGTCAGGCCGATGAGGGCGGTCTTGCTCATCGAGTACAGGGCCAAGCCGGGGAAGGGCACACGACCGGCCACGTTGCTGCCGATGTTGACGATCCGGCCGCCGTCGGTCATGTGGCCGATCGCGGCCCTCGACGCGAGGAACGGAGCCCGCACGTTGACCGCGATGGTGCTCTCGAACTCCTCAAGGCCGAGTTCCTCCGCCGGGCCGGTCAGATAGACCCCGGCGTTGTTGACCAGGATGTCCAGCCTGCCGAGTTCGGCGGCGACCCGGTCCACCGCCGCGGACACCGCCGCGGGGTCCGCGCTGTCCGCCTGTACGGCCAGCACGCGGCGTCCGATGCCCTTGATCCGCTCGACCACCTCGTCGGCCCGATCGGTGTTCCGCTGGTAGGTGAACGCCACGTCGGCGCCGTCCTCGGCCAGGCGCACCGCGACGGCCGCGCCGATGCCGCGGCTGCCGCCCGTGACCAGTGCCACCTTGCCGTCAAGATCGTTGTTGTTCATGCCGCTCAGCATCGCCGGTTCCTCTGGCCGCTGGCTGGCAGTGATCGGACCTCTCAATGACGCGGGCCGTGGACCCGGCCGTTCCTAGCGGGAGCCGGTGGGTTCCGGCCGCATGTCCGCCTGGCCCGTCTTCCCGGGGACGGCGGCCGTACGGCCCGCGGGACGGGTGCCCGCGTACAGGACGCCGCAGACGATGAGGGCGCCCGCGAGGAGTTTCACCGTGGAGATCGGCTCGCCGGTGAACAGGGCCGCGGAGGACATGCCGAAGACGGGGACCAGCAGGCTGTAGGGGGCCACGACCGAGGCGTCGTAGCGCCTGAGCAGGAACCCCCAGACGCCGAAGCCGCCCAGGGTCGAGATCAGCGCCACGTACAGCACGGACAGGGTTCCCTCGACGGAGAACGTCAGGTGGGGAACGCCTTCGAGGAGCAGGGACAGGCCGAACATGGGAAGGGCGGCCACCGCGCTCATCCAGACCGTGAAGCGGAGCGAGTCCGGCGGGGCGGCCTTTCTGACCGCGATGTTGCCCATGCCCCAGGCCAGGGCGGAGGCGACGACCAGGACGAACGCGCCGACCGGGCTGCCGTTGCCCAGGTTCAGGGCGATCAGGACCAGTCCGGCGAACGCGACGCCCATGCCGGTGATCCGGCGGGAGGTGATCCGCTCCTTGAGGAGGACCACCGCGAAGATCACGGTGAAGACCGCCTGGATCTGGACGACGAGCGAGGACAGGCCGGCGGGCATGCCTGCCCGCATGCCTACCAGCAGCAGGCCGTACTGTGTGACGCCGAGGGTGGCGCCCGCGGCGACGACCCACCGCCAGGGCGCTCTCGGGCCGCCGACGAACAGCAGGGCGGGGAAGGCCGCCAGGGTGAAGCGAAGCGTCACGTACAGCAGCGGCGGGAAGTGGCGTAACCCCGCCTGCATCACGACGAAGTTGAAACCCCAGACGGCGGCGAGGCCGACGGCCATGAGGAGATGACGGGTTCGCATCTCTTCATCCTTATTTGCAGTCATTATTCAGCACAAGCGAGTTTTTCTTGCCTTGGACGTTTAGGGTTGCTTATATGTTGGATCTCAACCGTCTCAAGGCCCTGCATGCCGTGGCCGTCTACGGATCGGTTGGCGCGGCGGCCGACGCGCTCATGGTGACCCCGTCCGCCGTGTCGCAACAGCTCGCCAAGCTCGAACGTGAGACCGGTGCGACGCTGCTCGAGCGCAACGGGCGCGGGGTGCGGCTGACGGACGCGGCCGGGTTGCTCGCCGACCACGCCGAGCGCATCCTCGCGCTGGTGGAGACCGCGGAGGCCGACTTCGAGGCGCTGCGGGGAGAGGTCGTCGGCCGGTTGAGCATCGGGGCGTTCCCCACGGCGGCGCGCGGACTGCTGCCCGCCGCGCTGTCCCACCTGCACAGGCGCCACCCCGACCTCAGACTCCAGCTTCACGAGCGGGAGCCGGAACGCCAGCTCCGCGAGGTGAGCAGGGGCGAGCTGGATCTCGCGGTGGTCCAGGACTGGGGGAACCGGCCGCTGGCCGTTCCCGAGGGATTGTCGAGGGCGCAGCTCTTCGACGACGTCGCCGACGCGATCCTGCCCGCCTCCCACCCCCTGGCCGACCGGTCGGAGATCGAGCTGTCCGAGCTGTCCGGAGAACAGTGGATCAGCTCCTCACCCGGCACGATCTGCCATGACTGGCTGGTCCACACCCTGCGCTCGGCCGAGTTCGAGCCCGACATCACCTGCATGGCGGATGAGTATCCGACCCATCTCGCCCTCGTCGCGGCCGGTCGGGGATGTGCCATCATCCCCCGCCTTGGTCGTGACTTCATTCCCGAGGGAGTGCGTGTCGTCCCGCTCAGGCCGAGACTCGTCCGTAAGATCTACGCGCTCTGGCGCACCGACGCGGCTCGCCGCCCGGCGATCCGGGCCGCCGTCGAGGCGCTCAGAACCGCCTCCGCCGCCCACCAGCAGCCGGTCGAGGACCACGCCGCCGGGTGAGGGATCGTCCTGCGGGCGGCAAGGTGTCAGCCGGGTCGTCCGGTGACGAGGACGCTCCAGCCGTGCGCGGGGACGGTGGCGGGGTCGCCGTGATCGCCCGACGGCTCGGAGGTCTCGGCGACCGTGAGACCGCCGAGGTCGACCGGGAACCGGTACGGACGGTCGCCGATGTTCAACAGCACGACGACCTGGGCCGATGAGTCGTCCGTGCGGGAACGCAGCGCGATCGCCCTGTTGGACAGGTGCTCGACCGCGGTGGCGGCCCTGACCAGCCAGGGGTTCCTGCGGCGCAGGCCGATGAGCCGCTGGTGCAGCCGATAGGTCGGCAGGCCGGACGATGGCAGGTCGCCGGGCAACTCGGGGAACTCCGGCCGGATCGCGTCGTCACCCCCGGCCCGGTCCTCCTTGACGCCCTCGAAGGCCTGCTCGTCGCCGTAGTAGACGCTCGGCGTGCCTCCCACGGTGAACAGCACGGCGAGGGCGTGGCCGAGGTGCCTGCGGTCGGTGACCCTGGTGGCGATCCTGGTCACGTCGTGGTTGCCGACGAAGGTCATCGGGACCAGGGAGCCGAGGAGCTTGTTGTGCCGGTCGAGCGTCCACGCCAGTTCGAAGAAGTTGCCGTCGTTGAGCGAGCTCCAGATCGCCTTCCACAGCTCGTACTGGGTGATCGAGTCCAGTCCGCCGTCGGCGGCGTACGCCGCGTAGTCGCCGTGGATCATCTCCCCGACGAACCAGGCCTCGGGATGCGTCCGCCGTACCTCGGACAACACCCGCCGCCAGAAACCGGACGGCACCGCGTAGGCCGCGTCCAGCCGCCAGCCCGCCGCCCCCCGGCCGAGCCAGTGGTTCATCACCTCGACGACGTGGCCGAGTACGGCGGGCTCGTCGTGGTTCAGGGCGATCAGGTGGTCGTGGCCCTCGAAGACGTCGTAGGCGACCGTCCCGTCCTTCTGAGGGCGGGGTCTGAACCAGCGGGCGGCGGGGGAGGAAGGGCCTTCGGCCGACGCCCTGACGTAGGCCGGAAAGGAGCGGCCGACGTGGTTGAACACCCCGTCCAGCACGATCCTCAGGCCACGCCGTCCGGCGGCGGCGACCAGGCGGTCGAAGTCGGCGTCGTCGCCGAGCCTCGGATCGATCCGGAAGTGGTCCACGGTGTCGTACCCGTGCGTCTCGGCCGCGAAGATCGGCCCGAGCTGGATCCCCGAGCAGCCGAGCTCGACCGCGTAGTCCAGCCATCCCTCCAGGCGGCGCAGCCGATGTTGTACCGGCGCGTCGCCGGGCGGCGCCTCCCTGGGCGCTCCGGTGAAGCCGAGCGGATAAACCTGCCACCAGATCGCGTGGTCGGTCCACGACGTCACGGGCGTTCCCTCCCCGTTGTCATGCTTTCCATGTCACATGTCATATGCCTGATGATTCTCGTGTCACACGCTCTCGGCTCTTATGTCATGTTCTGCCCGCCCTCGCCGGGACGGTCCGGCGGCCCGGTGCGGGGGCATGCTGCTCCCCGCCGGGCAGGGGGTGGGAGCGAGGATGGAACAGGCGGCCCGCCCCCAGGGCGATGACGCATCCGGCCACGGTGTCCGCCATCCGATAGGCGATCGTCGATGGCGACATGTCGTGGCCGGAGTCCAGGAGTAACACGACCAGCGGTGTCATCACCGTCGCGTACCACGCGTGGTTACGGGCCTTCAGCAACGGCCGCAGGGCGGCCAGCGCCGCGACGATCGGGGCCAGGAGCCACGAGGGCGGTGCCCCCAGCAGCAACGCGGAGCCCAGCAGCGCCCCGGCGGCGGTTCCCAAGGCTCGCTGGACGATCATGACCAGGGCCCCGTCGGGCTCACGCCGTAGGACGATCACCACAGTGAGGGCGATCCAGTACGCCTTCGGCTGCTGCCAGAGCACCGTGATCGCCTCGGCGATCCCGAGGCACAGGGTGAGCCGCAGGGGATACCGCCATCCTCTCATGGTGCGCAGCGACGCCCGCCAGCGGCGCAGCAGGGCTCCGAACGGTGGCCGAGGGGTCGGCGAGGGGCTCGCGGTGACAGCCGTCGTCTCGGTGGCGGTGGCGGTGATGGTGGCGGCTGTGGTGGCAGTCGGCGTCGGGAGGCGCCGTTTGGAGGGGAGGTGAGCGGTGAAGGTGACGGACAACGTGGTGAGCGAGGTGACGAGCAGAGTGGCGAGCAGGGCCCAGGCCGTTCCCAGGGCGAACGCCCATGCCACGCCGAGGACGTCGCCGACGGGCCCCAGGCCGGTGGTGATGACGAGGAAGGTGATGAACCGGGTGCTGTTCTCGGCGGCGGGCCTGCTGAATCCGCCGAGCACCGACGACACGGCGGCGATCACCACGACCGCCGCCGCCGTGACCCAGCCCCGGCCTCCGAGGAACGCGCCGGCCAGTCCGGCGGCGACGGCGGTCGCCGCCGCGTAGACCAGGCGTATGCCGTTGTTCGCGGTGGTGGCATGGCTGTTCGCCGAACCACCGCCGCTCGTTGTGGCGCCGCTGACGGCGAGCGCGCCGATCGCGGCCAGCATGCCCGCCGTCATGTGAGCGGAGACGACCCCGTAGGCGACCGGGCCGCCGAGGCCCAGTGCGGCGCTGACCAACTGCTCCGGGGCGACCGGCGTGTCCCGCGACCAGCGCCCCGTCTCCCGTAGCAGCGCCTTCGCCGTCCCCGTTGCTCTCGTCGTCCCCACCGGTGCCGTCGACCGGGGGCCGGAAACCGTCGGCTCGGTCTCGGGTGTCCCCGGCCCGGGATCCGGCGTCGGCCGTACGGGGAACCCTCGCTGAGACCGAGCGGTCTGCCCGATCCGCATTCGGCACCTCCTGGTTCACGTCTCAGGTGAGCGGCTCACGCCTCGTATGAACGCCGAACGATCGTTCGCGTCAACCAAATAGTAAGTGATACGTATTAACTGCTGCTGTCCGCCCGTGGAAATGTCCTGTGCTTTCGCTCCGTGTGTGTGCGCCGCGCATCGGCGCCGGAAGGCGCTCCGTCGCCGCTCGCCGTACCGGTGCGGTGGAAATCCACAGGCCTGTGGAAGCCGGAGGGAAGGCAGCCGGAGGGCCTTGGGGGGAGAGCGGGGGAGGTGGGGGTGAGGGAGTGGAGGGGCATTTGGTTCGGAGTGAGGAGTTGGGGGAGGGGGTTAGTAAGTAATAGCGTAGTAATTGTGAATGACGATGAGCTTCATGCGACCGCTGTCGCGCTTCGCAGGGCCGCCACCCGACTCAGTCTGCGGTTGCGTGCCGAGCGTCCACAGGGTGGTCCCGGCAGGCTGGGGTTCTCCCTGCTCGGCCATCTGTACCGCGGCGGCCCGATGACGGCGGGCGAGCTGGCCGACGCCGAGCGGTTGCAGCCCCAGTCGGTGACCCGCGTGCTCGCCTCGCTCGACGAGAAGGGGCTGATCAGCAGATCCCGCAATCCGAGCGATCGCAGGCAACATCACATCTCCCTCACCGAACCGGGCATCGCTGTTCTCGCCGAACATGTCCGGGACTCCGACGCCTGGCTGGCCGAGACAATGGCGCGGGTCCTGTCCCCGGCGGAGTGCCAGATGCTGAGCCTGGCGGCCGATCTCATCGGCCAGATCCTCGACGGCGGTGATCGGCCCCGAACGGGATCTCGTGGGGATCGGGCGCTCAACCAGCACGGATCCTGCACGTAACACCCTGATCAACCATGAATCCACCATGAACCCATGGATCCGGCGTGGAACACGTGGAAAAGATGCGAAACCTGGGACGTAACCGTCTTCGGCCCTGGCGTCGCCCGCGTGGTGCGGCCACACTGGTCCATCTATGCGCCCTATTCATCCATACCTGTCAGTAGGCTGGCGGCACCATGGCTGAGACGACCGTTGTTCACCTCCTGCGCCACGGTGAGGTGCACAATCCCGCGAACATCCTGTACGGCAGGCTGCCCGGCTACCACCTCTCGGAGACCGGCAGGCAGATGGCCGAGATGGTCGCCAAGTCCGTCGCAGGGCGCGACATCACCGTGCTGTTCTCGTCTCCGCTAGAGCGGGCCCAGGAGACCGCGGCCCCGATCGCCTCGGCCTTCGGGGTGGAGGTCGCGCTCGACGAGCGTCTCATCGAGGCGGAGAACATCTTCGAGGGCTTCTCTGTCGCCGGAGGAAACGGGCTCTTCCGCAGCCCGCGCCACTACCGCCACCTGTGGAACCCGCTGCGTCCCTCATGGGGCGAGCGCTACACCGACGTGGTCCAGCGGATGAGAAGCGTGATCGACGCCGCCCGCGACGCGGCGCGCGGTCACGAGGCGGTGCTGGTCAGCCACCAGCTTCCGATCTGGATCATCCGGCTGGCGGCCGAGGGCAGGCGGTTGCCGCACGACCCCAGGCGCAGGCAGTGCGCGCTGGCCAGCCTCACCAGTTTCTCCTTCGAGGGGGACCGGCTGATCAGCGTCGGATACAGCGAACCTGCGGGCGCGCTCGCCAAGCGCCCCGCTGTGCCGGGCGCCTGACCACGCCGGTAGAGTGACTGCTCTACCGGTTGTAGTACAGGAAGACTCAGCCCCTGATGCGCGCAAAACCCTTCGCGGCCGTGATGCTCGCCGCCGTGTCGCTCGTCGCCGTGGCCGGATGCGCCGGCAACCAGGGATCGCAGCCCCAGAGCGGGGACACCCGCTTCATTCCTGGCGACGGTAAGATCACCATGTTCGAGGCCGCCGACCGCAAGGCCGCTCCGGCCGTCGAGGGGGAGACCCTCGACGGCGGGACCGCGACGCTCGGCGCGCACAAGGGCAAAGTCGTCGTGCTGAACTTCTGGGCCGCCTGGTGCGCGCCCTGCCGCGCCGAGGCCCCGGTGCTCAAGGACATCGCCGCCAAGACCAAGGCCGGTGGCGTCGAGTTCCTCGGGGTCGACTTCAAGGACCGCAAGGCCGACGCGCTGGCCTTCGAGCGCAACCAGGCGACCGGATACCCCAGCATCTTCGACCAGCCGGGCAGGATCGCGCTCTCCTTCCAGGGCACCGTTCCTCCCGCGGCCATCCCCTCGACGCTGATCATCGACCGTCAGGGCAGGATCGCCGCCCGCGCTCTCGGCGCGGTCAAGTACAACGACCTCCTCGAAGCGGTCACCAAGGTCGGCGATGAGAAATAACCGGACGCGGCGAGCCTCCGATGAGCACTGACCTGACCGCGACGGTCGCGAGCGGGTCGTTGCTCCTGGCGCTGCCGATCGCGGTGGCGGCGGGCCTGGTCTCCTTCCTGTCGCCGTGCGTGCTGCCCCTGGTTCCCGGCTACCTTTCGTACGTGACGGGGATGAGCGCCGACCCGAAACGCGGCCGGATGGTTGCGGGCATCGCGCTGTTCGTCCTCGGCTTCGCGGTGGTCTTCGTGGCGGGCGGAGCGCTCTTCGGCGGGCTCGGCGCGGCGCTGCTCGGCAACGCCGAGATCATCACGCGGGTGCTGGGCGCGCTCACCATCGTGCTCGGCCTGGCGTTCATGGGGATCCTGCCTGGACTCCAGCGTGACTTCCGCATCCACCGGGTGCCCGCGGCGGGCCTTGCGGGAGCCCCGCTGCTCGGCGTGGTCTTCGGCCTCGGTTGGACCCCCTGCATCGGCCCCACCCTCGGTGTCGTGCTCACCCTGGGCCTCACCGAGGGCAGCGCGGGGCGGGGGGCGTTGCTCGCCTTCGCCTACGCGCTCGGGCTCGGCCTGCCCTTCCTGGTCGCAGGCCTGGCATACCGTAAGGCACTGCACACATTCAAGGCGGTCCGCCGCCATTCGCAGCTGATCACACGGGTCGGCGGAGCCATGCTGGTCGCCGTCGGCCTGCTGCTCGTCACCGGGCTCTGGGGGGATCTCATCGTGACGATGCAGGGGTGGATCGGCGGATTCGAGCCGGTGATCTGATGGAGGAAGTCGAGCAGGCCGCCAGGACGCGTCCGGCGGATGAGCCCGGTCGCGAGCCGGTCGGGGACAGGCCCGCCGTACGGCCCGCCGGATTCGGCATCGTCGGCTGGGCGCGCTGGTTCTGGCGCACACTCACCTCGATGCGCACGGCGCTGATCCTGCTGTTCCTGTTCGCCCTCGGGTCGATCCCGGGGTCGATCTGGCCACAGCGCGGCGTCTCCGACGCCAAGGTCTCGCAGTACTTCAGCGACAGCCCGAGGCTGGCCGAGTGGCTGGACCGCTTCTGGCTGTTCGACGTGTTCAAGGCGCCCTGGTTCGCCGCGATCTATCTGCTGCTGTTCCTGTCGCTGATCGGCTGCGTGCTTCCGCGGACCATGACACACCTGCGTGAGCTGCGCAGGAAGCCTCCCGCGCCGCCGCGCAACCTGGTCAGGCTGCCGCAGCACGCCTCGTTCGAGAGCGACCTCACCGTGGAGGCGGTCGCCACGCGGCTGCGCCGGATGCGGTTCCGGGTCGTCACGGGCCCCGACTGGGTCTCGGGGGAGAAGGGGTACCTCCGCGAGACGGGCAACCTGCTGTTCCACGTCGCGCTGCTCGGGCTGCTGATCGCGGTCGGGGCGGGCGCACTGTACGGCTACCGCGGCAACGTCCTGGTCGTCGAGGGGGAGGGGTTCGCCAACACGGTCGCCGCCTACGACCGTTACATGCCCGGCCAGCAGGTCAGCGCCGAGTCTCTTGAGCCGTTCTCCTTCACCGTCGAGGACTTCCAGGCCTCCTACATCGTCAAGGGCGAGCGGCGCGGGCAGCCGCTCGACTTCCAGGCCAGGCTCAAGGTCGCCGACGCCCCCGGAGCCCCCGAGCGCGGCTACAACCTCAAGGTCAACGAACCCCTGGACGTCAACGGCACGCTGACGTACCTGATCGACCACGGCTACGCCCCCACCTTCAAGATCACCGACGGCAAGGGGCAGGTCGCGTTCGACGGTGCAGTGCCGTGCCTGGTCGTCCAGCCGGCGACCTTCACCTCCGAGTGCGTCATCAAGGTCCCCGACGCCCAGCCGGAGCAACTCGGCCTCCTGGTCGGCTTCCTGCCGACCACGGTGCCGATGAACGGCGAGTGGGTCTCGGTCTTCCCCGGCGCGGCCAACCCGACCGCCCAGGTGTACGGCGCGTTCGCCGGGGACCTCGGCATGAAGAACGGCAGGCCGCAGTCGGTCTACGAGCTCGACCCGGCGAGCCTGAAGAAGATGAGGCCGCTGGTCATGAAGGCCGATCCGCTGGCCGTCGGCAAGAAGCTCGACCTGCCGAACGGCGCGGGGTCGATCGAGTTCACCGGCGTCAAGGAGTGGATCGCCCTGCAGATCACCCACGATCCGGGCCGTATGCCCGCGCTCGTGGCCTCCGCGCTCGCGGTCGTCGGCCTGGTGCTCTCGCTGACCGTCCGCCGCCGCAGGGTGTGGGTGCGGATCGGCGGAACGAAGCCTCTGGCGCCCCTGGCGTCCCAGGCCCCCGGGGAGTCCCGGGACGACCACCCAGGACAGGACCGTGGACACGTCGAGGTCGGCGGTCTCACGCGCACCGAAGGCAGCGATTTCAGCGAGGAGTTCGCCGAGATCGTCGCCGCTTTGAATCCAGGAGTGAACGATGCCCGTTGAGGTCGATGTCGGCCTCGCCACGCTGAGCGACCAGCTCACCTTGGCGACAGTGCTGCTCTACATCGTCGCGATGATCGGCTATGCCCTCGACCTTGGCTTCGGCAGGGCCGCGGCCAAGGTCAAGGTCAAGAAGGGCGAGCCCGCGCTCGTCACGGTCGGCGGCGACGCGGCCGGTGCCCCGTCCGTCTCCGAGCCCTCGCCCGAGGGCGGGGAGCACACGGAGAAGGCACCCCCCGCGTGGGCGCTCCGGGCCGCTCCGGTCGCGCTCGCGCTGACCTGGCTCGGCTGGACCGCGCACCTCGTGGCCATCCTGACCAGGGGCTGGGCCGTCGGCCGGTGGCCGTGGGGCAACATGTACGAGTTCGTGGTCGCGATGTGCTTCGCGGCGGTGAGCGCGTTCCTGTTCATGCACATCCGCTACCGGAGCCGTTTCCTCGGTGCGTTCGTCACGGTCGCCGCCGCTCTCGGGCTCGGCTTCGCCGTACGGTACCTGTACGTACAGGCCGGTCCCGTGGTGCCCGCGCTCAACTCCTACTGGGTCGCCATCCACGTGACGGCGGCGATCATCGCGAGTGGCCTGTTCATCATGGCCGGCGTCTCCGGCCTCCTCTTCCTGGTCAGGAAGGACAGCGCGGTCCGTCTGCCGTCCCGGCAGGACCTCGAGCGGGTGGCGCACCGCGCCATCGTGATCGGCTTCCCGATCTGGACGTTCGCCGTCATCGCGGGCTCGCTCTGGGCGGACAAGGCATGGGGTCGTTACTGGGGCTGGGACCCCAAGGAGATCTGGGCGTTCATCACCTGGATCGCCTACGCGGCCTACCTGCACGCCCGGGCGACCGCGGGGTTCAAGGGCAGGGCCGCCATGATCGTGCAGCTCATCGCCTTCGCCTGCCTGATGTTCAACCTGGTCGGCGTGAACATCTTCCTGGGGGGGCTGCACTCCTACGCCGAGGTTCCCTGAGACCGCTCTGCTCCTTTAGGCCTTGCTATAAAGGGTGTTCCGGTCTCACCTCTTCGCTCGCGCGGGAAATACGCGGAAACTCCCGGCCCGCGCGGGCCGGGCGTGCCGTCCCGCGTCACTCCTCGTCGCGCAGGCGCCGCTCCAGGTCCTTGAGGAAGTCGGGGTCGTCCTCGGGGCCCTTCGGGGCCTCGCGGCGGGCGCGTCTCTCACCCGGCGGGAGCGTGCCCGGCGTCCCAGAGGCGCTCGGCCTGCCGAGCAGTAGCCAGAACACACCGCCCGCGATGGGCAGCAGCAGCACGATGATCACCCATAGGAGCTTGGGCAGATTTCTGGTCTCCTCGTCCGGCGTGGTGATCGCGTCGAACAGGCAGTAGAGCCAGAAGGCGAGTATCGCCAGACCGACAAGCAGGGGCATGCCCGAACTGTAAGCCATTCGGAGACAGGGTGCGGTCATGCCCTCGTTCCTGGTGACTGGGGAAGATCCACGTCGTACGGTGGAGCCTGTTGCCACTTCCCCTGGGGCGTGTGATGGCGAATTCGGCGGACAAGGGCCGTCATCGACGGCGTTGGTGGCAGCGAGGCCTGCCGCAGCGCACGGAGAGTGTCGTGAGGCAAGCGGTCCGTGATGCTCCCGCTGAGCCGGAGCGGCGGATCGGTGCTGTGACGGCGCCGGTGGTCGACCGCCCGCAGTACACCTGGCGGGACTTCGAGCTTGAGGACGAGCGGCCAAGAGCCCAGCCGAACTCTCCGGAAACCCCCGATCTGGGCGACGGCCTGCGGCACTGCGGACGCCTCGAACGGATCCTGCATCGCCAGTGGGACTCCCGCCAGGGACCGCCGTCAGCGGACGTGGTACGGGCCGTCGAGAGCCTGGCCAGGCTGCCCGACGGGCTGAAGGGCAAGCTCGCAGAGGGGCTCGATGGCATCTACGTCGGCGCGGGCGGGGTGCCCGACCTGGACGACATGGGCTACCTGCGGGGAGCGCCACTCCCCTCGGGACGGGCGACCTGGGACATCTGTGCGGGAGCGTACGGCGACCGCAAGATCGTGGTGGGAGACCGGCCCTCGCCGACCCCGGACGTGATGATGCACGAGGTCGGGCACGCCCTGGACGACGTGGACGCGCCCCATGGAAGCTGGGTCTCCGACTCCCCCGAGTTCGCGGCGCTCTACGAGCAGTGCGTCCCGATGCTGGCCTCCGGGTTCCACCTGCAGCCCGGGCACCTGGGACGTAAGGAGTTCTTCGCGGACGCCTTCGCCGCGATCGTCTCGCGGCAGCGCCCCGCTCTGGTGGACATGCTGGGCGGCGACACGAGGCTGGCGCTCAATGTCATGTTGTTCTTCAATCGGCGTTACGGAATCTAGGTGATCTGGGATGTACGTCATCCGGCTCGCTGACGGGACGCTGCGGGTGCCGCAGACCCTGTCCAGCGATGACGGGCGTCTGATCGGCAACGCGTACGTGGAACTGTTGCCGGGTGACCCGGACTACGACCGCTGGCTGTCGGAGGCGCTCACCGAGGAGGAGTTGGCGGAGCGCAGACGGCGCTGGCTTGAGGAGAACGACGATCTGGAACGCGAGTTCCTGGCCTTCAAGGCCGAACAGGACAGTTAGCGTGCCTGAGCCACGACGATCTCGTGGAACTTCTCCGCATCGGGGGGATCGCCGGAGAAGGGGACTGCGGGTCGTTGCGCGAGGGGCTCGGGCCGTACGACTCCATCGGTGACCCTGCGGTTTCCGGGTGGGGCCCGTAGGACCACCGATGGTGTGACGTCATAAGCCGTCAGACGCGCGGGGTTTCGCCTGCCGGCCGTTCGGCCGTCAATACGTCCTCTCCGCGCAGAAGGGCGTGCACTTCCGACTCGCGGAACCGCCTATGCCCTCCGGGGGTACGGATGCTGCTGATGCGGCCTGCCGCGGCCCAGCGTGTAACCGTCTTTGGGTCGACCCGGAAGAGGGCGGCAACCTCTCCAGGCGTCAGCAGACGCTCGCTGCTACTCTCCACAATCTCTCCCCCTCGCATCCCGCTTCCTGCCAGCGGGCGGACAGGTAACCAGTGTGCCGAGCGAAGTCTGATTTATCCGTGCTTTTCAACAAAGATCACGGGTTGTTATCGACTGACTGCCCGATTGTTATATGATAGAGCCTCTTTGAGACTCTCGTGGGTGTTTCTTTACGAAACTGATCTGTTGGGCACACTAGCAGCGCTCGCGCCCTGCGCGAAGGGTGTCCACTCCGTCTTCTGACCTGCCCCTGAGCAGGCCGAGTGCGGCGTGACGTAACCTCAACGCTGTGCATCCCGTCTTCGTTTACACCGTCTCCAGGCTGGGGCTCCTGGCCGCAAGCATCGGTGTGCTCTATCTCCTCGGCCTGCGCCAGCCCTTCATCCTGCTGGTCGCCGCATTCCTGGTCAGTGGGGTGGCCAGCTACGTCCTGCTGTCGAAGCAGCGCGACGCGGTGAGTGAGCGATTCACTAAGAATCAGGAGTGATCATGGCAGCGGGAACATGCCGACTCGGGCATGGTACTCGTGACCAAGCCGCGTTGTGTCACTACCAACCAGTAACCCTCCGTGATGGGCCAGGAATGCCTTGACGCCGATTCCGCGGTCCCTTGTGGGATTCCACGGCAACGCCTTCCCGGTGCGCGGATCGATCGCCCCGATGCCGGGGCGTGGGACCGCTCCAGGACCCGCCGAGTCACGGCCCCGGGGGTTGTCCAGCCAGCGCTGGTGGCCGCCCACGTACACGGCCGCGCCGGTGGCCGCGACCGCGTAGAGCGAGTCGCCGCCGGTGTGGTTCACCCATGTCGGCCGCACCTCCGCCAGGGAGCCGCGGGGACGGGTCTCGAAGCGCGCCGCGGTGTCGCACGGTTTGCCGGGACCCTCCGGACCCCCGGTCGTGACGACCGCGAGGTAGGTCCCGTCCGGGGCGAAGTCCAGGCCCCGGACATAGCTGGGGAAGACGTCCCTGCACTTGGCGGCGTAGGTCGAGGTCCGCCAGCTCGCGACCTTCGCGGGGCGCGCCCCGACGTCGACCAGGCCGAGCTGGGGCCGGGAGAGTCCGTCCAGGGTGGTGAAGTCGCCACCGACCGCGAGGCGGTCGCCGCTCAGCGCCATCGCGTTGATCCGCAGCCTGCGGCCCCTCGGCTCGCCGGGCTCGATCGCGAAGCCCGGATCGACCGCCCCGCTTCCCGCGTCGAGTCTGGCCAGCGCCGTACGGCGGGCGTCGCCGATCCGGGTGAAGTCGCCGCCGACGTAGAGGAAGGGGCCGAGCTGCGCCAGCGCGGTGACCACGCCTCCGTATGCCTGCGCGTCGAAGCCCGGCACCGGCGACCCGTCGGACAGGCGCAGCCTGACCAGGCCGCGAGTCTCGCTCCCGCTCTCCCCGGTCTCGGTGAACTCGCCGCCCGCGTAGACCGTGCCGTCCGCGCCCGCGGCCAGCGCGCGGACCGGGCCGTCGAGGTACGGCGCGAAGCCCGGCAGGACGCGCCCGGTGGCCAGGTCGTAGGCGAAGAGGTTGGAGCGTTCCATGGTCGTCGTGCCCGCAGCGTCGCTCACCTGGTCGAACGAGCCGCCGACCACGACCGTGCCGCCCACGAGCGCGATGGCGTCGACAATCCCGTTGAGCACGTGGGGAGTCGTGTCGACCGGGTCGGCCGAGACGACCCGGTCGTGCTTGACCGGTCCGGCCGCGGCGGCCGTCGCGGCCCAGGGGGGAACCAGGATCATGGCCGCGACCAGCGCGGAAGTGGTTCTGGCAAACATTTGGTAATTCCTAGCAGACTCTTGGTAATCGAGCTGCCACTTTCCGTAGATAAATCGGACCGTGCCAACGAGGGTGCAGCAAGATAACCCGGCTTGGCCGCCCTGGTGGTGGGGACTGCTTGTGGCTTGGCCACGCCGCTACCCGAACCGGGACCCGCCCCACCCTCGGTTACCCGGGGACTGCTTCTGGCTTGGGCACGCCGCTACCGGAACCGGGACCCGCTCCACTCCCGGTTACCCGGGGACTGTTCTTGGCTTGGGCGCGCCGGTGTCTGGACTGAGGAGCGAAGGAGCGAAGCGGATGAGCGACGAGGGAAGGCACCGGCACTGG